>CAVEFV010000156.1:0-43132 GCA_963615025.1 Firmicutes bacterium CAG:95
GTTTTTTGCACTTACAAAAAACAGTAACAAAATTAGTCCTTAACCACAAAACAGGAAACATAAAAATAAGTGACCCTTAACCAATTATCTATTATATAATAACTCCTAAGCAATTATCTATACTTAAGGGCCATTTTGTTTATAATCTAATAGAAAACCTGTATTACTAGTTCTAAAAATAAAACTGGCTACTTATTACTTGTCTATTATATAATACTACTTGCTACAATATAGTCTAACTGTTTACAATATCTGGAATTATCTATAATATTGTAATGAGGCCAACTATGGAAGAAATAAGACTACGTAAATTAAAAGACAGTATACAGAATGCTATTCTCGTGGGTATGTCATATAGTGATGCCCTTATACTTGCGGGGGCCTCATTGGAAGAAATAAGTTACCTGGATAATGATGTAGACTTCCAGAGGGAACGTAAAGCATGTGAGAAAGCACTGGAAAAACAACTGTTAAACACATTGATGGATACAATAACTATACAGGCAGAAAAAGGCAAGGACCACGGAGTAACTTGGCTCCTTAGTAAGTTGAACCCTCGCTATAGAGGAGAAGAAGAGAAGGGAGCAAATGCCGGTTCTGTAATTATTAACACACAGCAGGTGGATGTTACTAATCCTGATAATGCTGTAGAGTTTGATGAAGTTTAACACTGGAGTACTGTTAAGGAGAATATATGGACCCAGTAAAGATAACACCATTTGTACATCAATCCGCCTTATTACAGGTATTAGACCAATACCGTGAAGTATCTTATTTCTTCTTGCTTGGTGGTTATGGCTGTGGAAAAAGTTTTACAGGAGTCTTAACAATACTTAAGCTATACGCCCTATTGAATGGTACTAGTGCACGAGTAGGTATAGGTGGAACTAGTCAGACTATGCTTCGCCTTACATTACTATCAGACCTCTTTAGAGTACTAAACGCAGCACACATAGACTATACACACAATAAGCAGGAGCATGTAATCACAATTGGAACCGTAGAGTTTATTTACATAAACTGTTCAGACCCTAATAATATATTTGCTTATAACTTCTCTGCATTTATTTTTGATGAGTTAGATGAATTGCCCCAGCAGGTAGCAGTTGATGCCTTCAAAGCGGTACAGGAAAGAAATCGTGTAGTATGGCCAGATGGCAGAAAACCTGTATTCGTAGGACTTACCACTACACAAGGGTTACGAGGCTGTTACCAGATATTGAACATGTTAAAGGAAGCTGGACAGCATTTTATAAGAGTAAGAGGATTAACCAAGAACAACTTGTCCCTTGACCCTGATTACGTGTCCCGTTTGTATGCACTCTATAGTGAAGATGAGAGGGCAGCATATCTTGAAGGTAAGTTTGTAAATCTTACTACAGGTAGAGTTTATAAAGATTTTGATGAGCGTACTTGTACTTATGACCCTAAAGAAATAACCGTAGGTAACTTCGATAATGTGATTATTGGTCAGGACTTAAACTCTGGGTTTTCAAAAGGCTCCGCTCTCTTTGTGCGAGATGGTATATTCTATATCTGTAAGAACTTTTCATTCGACATTGTAGGTGATGCTCCTTATAAGTTAAGAGAGTCCTTTCCTACTCAGAAATTAGACTGGTACCCAGATGCTTCCTCTAAGGAAATCATGGCAGGCTACAAAGCAGAAATATATCAGTACAATATCCAGATGCACCTTATGAAGGTAAACCCCTCTATTAATGATAGAATATTGATAGTAAACAAAATGTTAAAAATGGGTAAACTGAAAATCTCAAAAGAATGTAAAGAGTTAATCCTTGCATTAAAGACAAGACAGTTTGATATGAATGGAAATCCAGAGAAAGGTAAAGGGCCAACCGCACCAGACCATATATGTGATGCTACAGAATATGCTGTATGGAATGCAAAGAATGTACAGTCTCTTACAGCTGCACTTACTTCTCTTGTGTCATAACTGTTTACTTATTATCTTTTTATGTATATTATAATTATTTGAGGTAAGCTATGTTGAACTTTACAGACGCAGCAAGTAACAAGAGGCAAGGAAAACTATTCCAGGATATATACAGAATACTTGCACGCTCAGAAACAAGAAGCAATTACACAAGAGACAGCCAGCATGTCCACAGTACAGCAGATATTGAGGAAATACAGCAGCTTACCTATGACCATATCTGTGCACAACGTGTAAATGCTGGAGAGAACTTTCAGACAGTAGATGAAGTAAGGAAAAGCTTAACACTTACCAAAGATGGCTTTTACAATCCTATGAGTAAGATAGGCACACATAGTGACCCTTCTACTGCAGGTACAGCTTCTATCCCACTAGCAATAAGCCCTTTTGAAGCAACTGCTATTTACTCTTCTGGTGGTTTAGCAGAAATAATCATAAACAAGAAAGCAAAAGGTATATTGCTTAATGGTTATACATTCAAGTCAGAGAATAAAACATTCTGGACTATAGAGAAAATTAACTTCTTACACGAGATGGCAGAGAGACACAACTTCCAGGATACACTGTCTAATGCGAATAGAGATGGTTTACTCTATGGTGGTGCAGTACTCTACCCTGTATTTAAGAAAGATACTCCAATGTCTTTTGCTTATTCTCCAGACCAGCTTATTAAACAGAAGACAGTAGAAAAAGACTGTATAGCATACTGGGTAAGTACAGATAGATGGAATACTGTATTAACACCAAACTACAATATATCTGCACAAGACTATATGTCTGCTAAAAGTTACTACGTACCACTTGCAGGTTATGAAGTAGCTACAGCAAGGTCTGCAGTACTCAAACCAAAGCAGTTACCATACTGGGGTGCAATAAGACAACTTGGCTGGGGTGTATCAGACCTGGAAGGTTATATGCGGAGCATAATTGGATATGAGATGTCTATTGCATCTATTCCTCTTATGGCACAGCAGATGTCCCTATTACTGTATGAAATGCCACTTGACACTCTCCTTGCTCAGATTGGTGTAGATGAAGTAAAGAAGTTAATGGAACTTAACAGTGAGCAAATGAAGGATTGGTCAATGGCTAATCCTAAGATACTTAATGCACTTGGCAAGGTCTACACTGTAAATAGACAGTATGGTGGTTACCCAGAGCTTATGCTCACTATGCGACAGGATATTGCAGCACAGTCAGGTATTCCTGAGAGCGTACTGTTTCACACACAGCCTAAAGGATTCAGTAATAACACAGAAGAAGTATTACTTAAACAGAGTGAAACTATTAAGTTATCCCAGCAGGCTATACTTCCTAACTTAGAGAATGTAAAAGATATACTTATAGCGGATGCTTTTGGTACTGATAGTGAAGAGTTCTATCATAGAGATGAGCTCCATTTCACATTCGATACTCCTATTGTATCTACAGACAGTGAACGAGCAGAGACAGTAGCAAGGTTCTCTGCAGCAGTAAATAGTGCGAAGCAAGCAGGTATTCCTATTACTTCCGCACTTAATATTGTAAAACAGTTCTTCAAAGATGTTGAAATATCTGAAGCAGATATGGAGCAGATTAGGAAGGCACAAGAAGTAGATGAGTATACAGCTCAACTTGTAATAAAAGAGAAGGAACAAGAACTAAATAGTATGGGAGAAAATAATGAAAGTAACAACACAGCTGACAAATGATGCTCCTTTAGCCTTAAAGTTAGTTAAAGAAGTAGCTATTGCACACTCCGGGCTTTATACATATCATAGAAGTGAATTACAGTCTTTAGGGCTTAATAGCATTCCGGAAGAATATGCAGGTGTAGAGTGGTTTAATGTATATAGACCAGCAGTACTTATGCAGGGGGCAGTTGACTTATTTACTAATCTCCCGGTAACTGTAGAGCACCCAGAAGTTCCTGTATGTCCTGAGAACTCTAAAGAACTTATGAAAGGATTTACTGGTAATGAAGCATATGTTACTATGGAAGATGATGAGGCTTATATTCATTCTGTAATAACACTTATTGACGAAGAGGCGATAAGGTATTATAATATGGACTATAAGGAAGTTTCTCCCGGATATGTTTCTGAAAATGTATGGGAGAAAGGAAATCATAAAGGAATTGATTACCAGATTAAGATGGTTAATATAACTGACGTAAATCATTTAGCACTCACTGTAAAAGGAAGGGGTGGAGCAATGGCTTGTGTACGAGACAGTATTATTGCATGGGCAAGACTCACAAAAGATGGAGCTTCTATCCGGGATAAAATAGCTTCACTGTCTACGGACCGTTCTTTTATTAGAGAAATTATTACTTCACTATCAGAACTACCTTATACAGGAGATGTACAGCTACTTAAAACTTGCTTGGAAGACCTAGAAACAGATACAAATATTAGTAAGGAGATTGTAGATGCTGCAGTTGGTAAGATGCTGCAAGTCTATGATAAAGTTATTAGTGATAACTGTGATAGGTTGAATAGTATAGGAGGTAATATGGAAGACACTACGACTGACTATCAGGCCGGTACAGTGGCTTCTTCAAATGCAGAAGAGCAGACAGCAACTACTGCAGTTGAAGAGAAACTCAAAGACTCTACTTCAGAAGCAAAAGACACTGCAGTAGAGAAAGAGGACAAAAAAGAAGAAACAGCTGAAGGTTGTGATGCAAAAGATGAACCAGAAGCAAAAGACACTGCAGTTGCTATGGACTCTGCTACTTTCCAGAAAGCAGTATTGGACAGCAATAAAGCAGTATTAGATGCTATTACAAAGCTTACAGACTCATTATCACCAAAGCAGGAAGTAACAGACTCTGTATCTGAAGAATCCCTGCAGGTTACAACAGACTCTGCTATTGTAACAGACTCAGAAACAGTTAACAACTCATCTGCAATTGATGACTTTATGCAGATGATGAGGAGTTAGTATGGAAAAGAATATGTCTTTTAACGCTGCAGCATTTAAGGGCAGTGGAAAAGTTAATGGTGTACCAGTATTCACAGATAAATTACCACTTACTGTCGGTGGTATTGTATCTGATGCAAGCACAGAGGGCCTTACTTTTGGTCGTGTTGCTTACCGTGATGCAGATAATCTGGATTACTTCGTACAGGGAAAAGGTGACAGTAACACAGTTGTTGCTGGTATTGCTCTTGCAGACCCGTCAATTATGATGCTTGACCCTGCAATGAATAACTACTACTTCAGTGGCAGGCCTGCTACAGTAGTTACTCACGGCTTGGTACAGCTTTCTGACGTGCTCTCTTCTACAGATGACTCATCACTCTCTGAAGCAGCTTATGGTAGTAAAGTAGTATTTAATACTACAACAGGCAAAATTGGTTTTGTTGCAAGCACAGGTACAGTGGCAGAGGGCTACGCAGAACTTGATGCTTACGTTTATGACATCACAGGTCCTAACGGTGTAACAATCTTCTTAAATAAACCTGCAGTTGTAGCATAAGGAGTAAGTAATGAATATTAACATTAGTTCTAAGTGTAAATCACTTAGTAAAGTAGTAGACTCACTTAATAGAGACCCTGCATTCTCACAGGCAGCAAGAGGGTTCTCTATTGATATTGGTCCAGAAAGTGATGCAAACTTTGCGGTACCTGCACACGCTCAGGATGCAATCTTTGTAGGTGACTCTGGCAGATTGCTTGACCCTACAGTAGACGCAGCAACTGCAGCACTCTACAAGCAGCACCCAGAAAAAGTAAATGTATCTCCTGTATATAACCCAGCAAAACTTGGCTGGAGCTATAAATTCACTAAAGACTCTCTCCTTGGTGGACAGCAGTTCTCTCCATGGAATGTATCTTTCTTCAAGAAAGTATTTAAGGAGCCATTATCATATACTCATGCATTTGATATGGTAAGAAAAGAATCTGGTAGCAACCCTTGGGCTGAGGTTATGACACTTTTACTCGAGCAGTATGCTGGCTGGGGTACAGTAGAAAAATCAGGCTCACTTCAGAATATTATGACTAACGACGTAAACGTTATCAATGGTATGATGAGCTCTCCAGTAATCAATATGTTTGTTACATATTCAATTACACAGGCAGAAAAGAACCAGGCTAGTGGAAATCCTTATGGTGAAAGTTCTATTACTTCTAAACAGCGTTATGCTAACTATGTAATGAATATGCTTAAAGCATATCTCATTTACTATGGAAATGATGAAACAGAAACTAAAGGTCTTTTGAATGTAAACCCTATTACTGCTTGGTCTGGTGATACACTTGTTGATATCAACAATGATACATCAAATACAACAAAAGGCTACACAGCATTTGCAGAACTTGCAGAAATTGTAAACACATTCTTGACACGTGCAGACAATAAATTTGACAAGTTGAAGATTGCAATGGCACCAGAAGCATATAACTTGCTTACATCTATGCCATACAGCAATACATACAATCCAACAGCAGCTATGAAAATCTTTGCTGAAAACTACCTTTCAGGTAAAGGTAAAGATGGTCGTACTCCTACTATTGAGTTTGTATCTGACCCATTGCTTAAAGCAAATTCTGCTTTCAATGAAACAGCTTCAGACTACCTTGTAATTACTGCACCAGAAGTTGGGGCAGGTCCAGATGATACAAAGCAGCCACTTGTACTCTTTGGTAATCCACTTGATGAGTATGTCTTCCCAGCTATTCCTGGAATGTACAATACTCAGTTCAAGACAATGAGCAGAGTGGCAGGTATTTTCGCACCAGTACCAGAAGCAGTTCAGGTTATTTCTGGCTTTGGTAGAGATGCAGATAACAACTAGTTAACCAAACTATACACCCTCTTTAATTAGAGGGTGTTATTCTCAGGAGACATAAATGGCAAACAAGTATATTATCGGAACAACAAGCAATGAGTATGTAATCAACAACATACTTATGCCTAAGAAATCTTATGATGATGTTGAACGCTCAAAAGGTAAATGTCCTTACACAGAAGTAAGTGATGCAGAAATTGAGTCACTTGAAACTTCTCCAGTATATAGAGACTTAGTAGCAAAGGGTGTTATTAAAGTATTAAGTAAATTGCCAGCTTTTGCTATGACAGGGGAAGAAAAAGCAGTACAGTTTAAGAGGCAGCTGACTACTGCAGAAAAGAAACTTGAAGAGGCAGAGAGTAATGTAACAAGCCTTAATAAGAAACTAGCAGCTAAAGATGCAGAAATTGAGAAGCTTAAAGAAAAATTAGCTTCTCTTGTAGAATAGAGAGGGAATATGACAGTCCAGGATTTTATGTTCAGACACAACTTTACAGAAGCTGTAACTGATACTGTAGTTGAAAATGCTATACAAGTTATACAAACTGAATGGGCAGGTGTCTCTACACTCTGGGCTAGTCTTCCTGCAAGAATAAGAGACAGTAAGAGGAATCTTTGTATACAGTACTTAGTAGCTTGGTGGTTAGCTGATGCTTATCCTAGTGAGACAGTAGGAGTTTATACGTCTGGTGGGATTCCTCTTGCTTCAAAAAAGATTGGTAATGTATCACTTACATTTACTGAACGTGACCAGCAAGATGCTTTAAGTAGTCTAGAGTCTAATTTCTTTGGACGAAAAGTATTAGACATGTTAAATGCTGTACCAGAGGTTTATCAATTGTACTAGGAGATATGTATGATATATGGTAATATGTTAATTCATTTTACAGAATTGTATCGTACTGTTGAATACTTTACACAGGAACCAAAGATTGCAGCAGGGTATAAAAACAAATCTGAAGTAAAAACAACAAGAATAATTCTCCAAACAGACACAGGTATGTCAATTAAGGGAACCTCCGGTCGACTATCTGGTAGAAATAACTGGAAGATTTATGACTTCTCAGATGATGATACAATTTGGGTACCTAACAATTCTCCGTTAAAAGTAGGCTACTATATTAAACACCCGGGTAATGATTATATCTATGCAATTGTAAAAGAAGCTCCCTGGGAGTATGAGGGAGGTTTTCGTATTATGAAAATAGAAAAAGTACAGGGTGGAATGACAGATAGTCCACTCTCTATTACTACAGGAAGTTACTAATGCCCGGAATAAGAGTACACTTAAATACCACAGAAAATGCTATTGCAGAAAAACTGGGGCTTGCCTCTGGGAGAATATCTATTCACTTTGGAGATGGAACTCACTACTCAGGATATAGCTATACTCAGTTAGCCCGTATACTTACAGAAGGTTTTGAGGGTTACTATGAAGATATTCCAGCACGTCCATTATTCTCCGCATTTACACAAGAACAAAAAGAACATATTATACAAATAGTGAAGTCCTCTTATGCTCTTCGTTTTAAGAAAATAAAGAGTAAAGAGCAATTCACTATTGCAGCAGAGCAAATTAGGGACTATATAGTAGAGTTAGTTAAGACAGGGAAAATACCTATCGTACCAAAGAACTCTGCTACCTGGTCAGAACTTAAGGACGGACTTCCTCCTTGGGTATATACAGGTGAACTTATAGACTCTCTAGAGGGTACATATGAGCCAAAATAATTACTTTGGAACGATGAACACTACAAATCTTCACACTGTATTGAGTGAATTATTTTTTGGTGCAAATCACGAGGTAGCTCTCGAGGATTATATTGTACCACTACAGGGAAATATTTTTAACCCAGTAAATACAGGAAAATATGCTACTTGGATTGGATATACAATAAGTAGTAAAAAGACAACAAGTTCTGCAACGAATACAGAAATTGCAGATAACTTATATAGGGAGTGTATAGCTACAATCACTCTTACATTTATTGGCCCTAGTGCAGAAGACCTTGCTACTTCTTTACTCTTCTGGAGTAGTAGAAGTGATGTACAAAGTATTTTTGATAAATACTATAAAGGTCAACTTAATCATAAACCAATAACTATTAAGTCTTCTATGTATATGCAGGAGGGCTTAAATAATACGTTATGCTGGTCTACACAGCTAGAAGTAACATATAATGAAAGTATAAATACTTCAACTTTACGATTAGCTAAAGTTGATGGAGATATTTCAGGTAAACTGATAATTGGAGGTAACTAATGAGTACAGACTTCATTGGCTCAATAGCACAAGAGGACGTAAAGTTTACTACTGAAGTTGTAACGAGTACAACTCTTGGTGAAAATTATTCTCACTTAGTAATTTACGCAGAAAAGGATAGGTATATAAAGGATAGTTCTTCCTTTGTAGACATTAAAGACTCTTCAGGGGAAGTAATTGCTTCTTATGCAGAAGTAACTGATACAGATTATAATACGCTTGTATCTGGTATGTTGCTTGACTGGCTCACAGACTACTTTACAGCAGGAGGGGTTCCTTCTGTATATATTGTACTCTGCTCAGAAAAACTTTCTTCTGCTTCAGAGTTTGATGAAGAATCTTTTACACTAGCCTTTAATAAGACACATATGTTTGGTTACTTTAAGACTGTCTGCTTCTCTGCAGATGATGTTACAGAAGAACCACTTATTTCTGGACCTTGTGTAACTTTAGCTAAGCTCTGTGCAGCAAATGATTTACTATCTGGTCCAGTTATTCTCCCATATTGGACAGCAACACCTGCGGCACCAGAGTCAGATACACTGTATAAGGCAATTACAGATGCTTCAACAGATGCGTTCTTTACTTGCTATCCAGTAATTACTAATAGTGATAGCACAAAAACATACTATAACAAGGGACTTGTATCACTTGCACTTGCCCTTTCTGTGCAGAATAGTAGTGGTACATACATAGGTAACTCTTTTGATATGGTTAAGACTACACAGGCGCTTGCTTCTGGTGCAGATAATGAGCCATTATCAAGCACTGTACAGTCTGTATTAAAATCAAATAATATTCAGTACTTTAAGTATGTAGGACTTTCAGACAACTCTGCAGCGGCTTATGGTGCATCAAGTATCAAAGGAAAACTTGTCCCTGCTTACTGGATTGTTGCATACTGTAACTATATCAATAAGTGTAAAGTCGCTGAATATATTACTACAAGGAATGTATTCAAGTCACAGAGTGCATATAATAACATTCTTGCTATGCTTATGGCAACTATTCAGTTATTTATTAACTCTGGACGTCTTACAGACTTCTTACTTACAGCGCCAGCTTATGCAGATTTACCATCTTCCGCAGGTGATGAGATTATTATTAATAATGCTTGGCAAGCAGCTTACACAGATGACTTGAGAAAAGTTTCTGTTACTGGTACACTTACTATAAGTGCATAGGAGGATTAAATGGCAGATACAATTACTAATGATAAACCATCATATATTGTACAGAATGTAGGTGCAGCAACTATTTCTTACCAGTATCCTGCAATACTTACAGGTTCAGGAACTAACAATACACTTGCCGCATCACAGGCTGTTACACTTACTGGATTTAAGCTTAACCAGACATACTTGGACACTGCACAGGCAATGGACAACTCTTATATTATTCCATTACTCAACGGAGGTTCTATCCAGCTTACAAATAATAATACCGCTGGAAGTATTACTATTTCAGCTATTAGAACATCTACAAAACTTACCTCTGGAGATATTATTTCTATTGCACAGGCACAGCGTGCAGTATCTGGAGGTGACTCAGTAGGTGCAACAATTACTGTATCTTGGTCATTTAATGGCACACAGTATAAGATTAACTTCTATAATTGTACTGTAGCACAGTGTAAAGCACTTACTATGTCTGGCAATGATGCTCCAGAGTATGCAGTAGCTTTCAACTTCTCACATTGGGAATTTGTATAATAACTAGTATTTATAAGGAGACAATACTATGAAAATTACAGTCGATGATATTAACACAGCAGTACAGGATTATTCAGATAGTCTTAAGTTAAAAAGTGAAATTTCTGTAGAGTTTGACTCTTATAATGAAGTAGACCCTCTTTTACTTATTCGTACATTCGACCAGAAGCCTGATGTAAAAGACTTGACTAATCTTGCAGAACTTATGTTTAATGGTAAACCATTAACATTTAAGTATGGTAATAAAACTGTTAAGTCTATTGTTTACAATAAGACTGCTACTTCTGATATTTCTCATATGTTTAGTGATGCACCAGCATTACTGGATATTTTACTTAATGCTGTATATGTGTTAATGTTAAAAAAATTAACACTGCAGTTGCAAGACTAGAAGCTACTGCAGGGGAGAAACAACAAGCACAAGAAACAAAAGACCCTTTGCGAATGCTGCAGAGGGCTTTACATTACAGGGAAAACTTTTCTAGTAAAGTTATAAGAATACTGGGCTCATTGAAATACTTATACTATAAGTATCTCGATAATTTTCATCAACTTCCAAAAGATATTGATGACTTAATAGATGGTATACTCTACTGTAATATTGTTTCTGAGGAAAGAACTGAGTCTTTAAGAAGGAGCAATAAGTAAATGGCAGAAGATATTGAGTTAACTATAGGCTTAGACGCAAAGAAAGCAGTAAGCACTATACAGAAAGAGCTTACTTCTGCTATTTCATCTGCAGTGCAAGAAGGACAAAGGCTTCTTGATAATGTGAAACTGCAAACACTTCCTGGTATATCTGGAAATTTACCGCCTATCTACTCCTCTACAAGAACTGCGCTACAACCACCTAGAACTAGTATAATACCATATAGTGGTGGTATGCCAGAAAGAACTAATATACTCTGGGGAATAAATGAAGACTATGAAAGAATTACTGGATTTAGAAATGTCTCTGGTAGTGCAAAGTTTTACTCTAACTGGAAAGCAGCTGCAACAACTGTTAAACCATTATCAATAGGTGCTAGTGAAGTATTTTCTGCACACTTTGGAGCACCAGAACCATACAACCCAGACTACTCTACTCCTTTTACTATTCCTGACCCACCTAGAAGAAAGAGGGGTGATAAATCAGCTATCAAGAATGTAACAGAATTTAATGATGCACTTA
The DNA here is from genome assembly GCA_963615025.1 of Firmicutes bacterium CAG:95. Classification (GTDB taxonomy): domain Bacteria; phylum Bacteroidota; class Bacteroidia; order Bacteroidales; family Paludibacteraceae; genus Colicola. Next base: position 11,879 of record CAVEFV010000156.1, read on the forward strand.
GAAGTACATTATTTAATCTTAATCATATATACAGAGCATTAAAGGATATAGCATCTAAACCTTGGAAGATTGCTACTCAGTTAGCAGATTTTTCTTCTTCTCAGCCACTTATTACTACTCTTGGTGTAACAACGGCAGATAGAGCATACTCCTCTTTAGTAAAAAATATATCTGGCTATGATATGCTTGATGCAGCAGCTTCTTGGCAAAAAGCGAAGGGTACATTCAAACTTAAGGGTACAGGACTTGACCTTTTAGGAGAAGCTTTTGTAGGACAATTTCGCAATGCAATGGCAGAAAGTAATCCTCTTATATCTAGCTGGCAGCTTACTCAACTTGCTTATGACTACTTAGGGGACCCTAACACTGATAAAGATAAACTGCGTGCAGGATTTAATATGATTCCTGGAGGTGGTACATTCTTAAACATTGCAGATAAAGCTAGAACATTAGGACTTTCTGATGTATATTCATTTACTGCAGGTAAGTATAATAGTACACAAAATGCAACCTGGCAAGCACATGGTGAAAAAGTAGGTGCAGCATTCTGGCCTACTAGAAAGAATTGGCAAGACTTATGGACAGATATAGCTGCAACATTTACAGAGTATTTTACTATGCCTATTGCAGACTATTTGTTTGAGTTAATAGCTAGTCTCTATCCTGGGGGAAGGGACACTCTTGAATATCATGTAGACCAGAGAACTGGTAAGTACGGCTGGAAAGAGTCTAAAGCAGTAAAAGAGGACCTTACAGATAAGTGGAAGGCTTTTAGAAATACAGACTACCTTGCTACTATCCTACCTGAAGATAGATATAAACTACTTCAAGAAACAGAGGGTACAAGAAGTTATATGTCAAAAGCTAATATACTTTCCCCTGTATTGCTTAGGAATCCTCTGTCTCCACAGGGTAAGGTATACCAGCAAGAGGTAATAGACCTTGCTAAACAGTATAACGAGAAGTTTCCTAATGCACAGGTAAGCCTCAAAGATGTTGTTAAACATTATGCAGAGTTCTCTGACTTAGCTGCGGTATACTCTTCTGGTGGTAAATTATCTTATGCACAGAAACAACTTCCGGAAAGCTTTAGAGACTTTGTAGCTTATTATAGTCCTCATAACAAATATAAAAACTTAGGAGAGTTTTATGATAGCCTTTTTGGAAAAGCTGCAAATAGAAAAAAGATTATTGACTTAATAGCAGCAGGCTCCTTTACTAAGAAAGGTGATAGGGTTTTATTGTCTTATGGTGATGAAGCTGTTACAGAAAAAGATATTATAGATACATTGTCTGCTGATGCACAATCTTCTTTTGCATTATCAACTGTCGCAGGTCGGCAGAAACAGTGGGAGGTTCTTAAAGGTACTGCAACATTATTGAATGATACTGCTACGAATACACTACTACAAGGTGGTGTAAAGAAAGTTCAAGACATGGGTCTTGAAGGCTTTATGTATGATAATGTAATAAATGGTGTTGAACAGATTATACTAGATGCAGTACTTTCTTATGGTTCAGGAAATACTGCACTTGGCGATGCACTCTTGCAGGTGGTAAAAGATGCACAGAAGTCTGCTGCAGATACATTACATATAGAGGTAACTGATGACCTTGGTATACTTAAGAAAGTATACTTTGAAAATGCAGATGGTAGTAGGTCTGATGTTGGACCTGCAGCAAGTGCAGCAAGGAGTAATCCTTATAGTGGTTCAACTGATGCCTTTAGGAAAAAGGAGTAAATAATGAGTTCAAGTTTACTTACTAGTAAGTTACAAGCAATAACTGGATTTTCAACAGGGGGTGTATTTGCTGCTGTAGATTTTAAGAGCTTAGGTGCAAGTACACTTACTTCATTATCTGATTATATAACTAGTGTTCTTACACAGCCGATGATAGGAATAATACCAATCGACACGGAACGTATTACTATGGTACAAGATGTAGATGTATCAAATACTATGGTATTATCACAAACTACAAATAGCAATGAGTATATAACTGATAACACAGCACCAAAGCCTAGAGTATGGACACTATCTGGTTATATAACTTCTCTTGCTACTACTATGGAAAGCTTCTTATTGATTAAGCCTACACTTATCTTACAGAAGAAATTGTTAGAGTCTTATGCAGTAAAAAGGTCACCTATTGTTTTCAAGACGGAGTATGGTGAGATAATAAAGAAAGCTGTGATACAGAAGTTATCTATAAGTAATGACTCTAAAATGATGAATGCTTATAGAGTAGAAGCAACTATACAGGAAGTAAGTGTTCTTACTACAGAAACAGGTACCACTACAAGTTCACTGCCAACTTCTTCATCTATAAAGAATGCTGGAACTTTGACCGGAACGCTGAGCGCTGTATTAGGCTAGGAGGGTTACAATGACATATTACACTGTACAGCTTCCTTCTTCTGATGACCTAGAGGAAGTAACTGCAACATTAACAGTGGGTAGTTTTCAGTTTGCTTGCACGTTTATCTGGGAGACTGATGAGCTTAGTGAAGACTATCATCATTGGATAGTACTGATAGAAAATCTATCAAGTGACACAGAGGAAACTCGTTCATTCACATTGTATCCTAATACTTGGCATTTTGTAGGTGATACGGAGTATACTGTATATATTGCATCTGAATTAGAAGAGATAGGACTATCTAACTTAGAGGATGTTGCTATGCATATAGGAGTGAATGAAGATGATTGACGAGCTTAAATCCTATACTACTAGGTCTATTTCTAAAGCAAAGAAGCAGTTAAAAACATACTGGGATAATAAACTTTTTGATAAACAGATAAGCTTTATTCTGTCTAAAGAAAGTTTAACAGCTAGTAGTATAGATATCCTATTTAAGCATAAAGAAGGGGATAGAACCCTATTTAGAAAGTCCTACGTATGGAATTGCCCTACAACTGGGATAAAGCCAGACATAGAGGTACAATTTGCTATCTATCCAGAGAATGTAGGTACTATGCAGGTTACTCTTATTCTTAAGAACTTTCATATTGATATCGATATGCACGAATATACACACTGCTACATTGAAGCAGGTTATGGAAGTAATGGTAATCTTGCAAGAATGGGAGGAGAAATAACTAACCTTATGCTAGAAAGACCAAATCCTAATGGTTCTTTTGTTATACAGTTGGTAGATGGTAGCAAAGGTTTAACAGAGAGTATACTCCGTGCTAAGTTTAATACTATTAGAGAGTCTGCTATGTCATCTATTCTTGCTGGAGGTTCTATAGTTGCTAATGACCTTAAAGAAGTAGCGAAGACCTGGGTAAGTAAAGTGCAGAACCCTAAGCTACCGGGGTCTACCTCTGCTGCACTTAAGCAAATGAAATATGGTATAAATGTAGCTATTAGTGAGCCTGAGTTTATATCTTTTGCTAAGCAATATAAAATAACTGGCTATAAGAGGTTATCTACTAGAGAGACACTGCGTAATGTAATGGGATTAAACACTGATGGAGAAGTAACAGTAAAAAGCACCACGGATAAATATCAACATTATTTTATAAATCCTCTAGGTCTTATGCAGCTACTAGTTACAACTGCGAACTTTTATTCTAATGAAGAGTTTACATATAAAGTAATTTGCCCAGATGTTTGGACTACAAAAACATGGTCTTGTGTCGTACTAAATGGTCATTATGATAGCTTGTTACAGTTAGTTACTGAGGTACAAACACTACTTGACACTGCCTGGGAGGAGACAACACAAGCAACAGGAAATAAAGGAGCAGTAAATAAATCTATATTTCCAAAGCTTACTATAAAACTTGAAGATAAAACATTTATAATTTCACCCGCAGGTTCTTGGATAAAATCACAGACTTCCTCCTTGCTAAGTGAAAGTACATTCACTAGTAGTGTTCCTTCTGGTAAAACAGTAAGCACTTCACAAGAGGAGATTATTGCAATAACAAAAGTTAATAGTGCAGCACTCTCTGGTGAAGGTGTAATGGTTACTGCTCCGTGGGACCCTAGAATTAGGCCATATTGTCCTGTGCTACTCCCACTAAAGTATTTTAGTAGTATAGTAAGAAATGATTTTATTGGTGATTATATAGCATATAATAAGAATGTTGGTATATATTATCCATATAAAATAGAAGTAAAGTTTTCTACTTTGTATACAAATGTTATGCGAATAATGGCTACTAGAAACTTATCTAATTAAGGAGGAAAAGATGAGCGTACTTTCAGAGTCACTGCTCTATGGTGAAAGTCAGTCTACAGAAGAAAGAACTGCAGCAATAGTCTCTAGCTATACATTCCTTACTATGGGTAAAGTTCTTGCTATAAACAGTGATGGTACACTGCAGGTATATACAAAGTCAACTGTATTCTTGAGTGTAGAACTATTGTCACTTGGTACGAGTACAACAGCTATTACAATTACTCCTAAAGAAGGAGACACTGTAATGGTATTCTGCTTTAAGAATGTACAGGAGGATATGTCAAGTACTGAGGGTACATTCTCTCCTCAAGAGTATGATATGTCTCACCTTAAAGCGATTCCTATTTCAGGAATGAATATATCTACACAGCTTAACATATCTGATAGTGGGTTAGCTCTCTCCTTACTTAATGGTGAAGAAGTAAAAAGTTATGTATCATTTGTAAATGAGACAGGAAACATTGCTCTTAAGTCTGGTTGTAATACAGTTAAGTTTGATGGAGCAAATACTTGTCAGAATAGTTTAACTATAGACAGTAATGGATATTCACTTGTTACTTGTGGTTCAACTGGGCTATCTGTTAATACTACAGGGTATTCTCTTGTTGCTACTTGTGCAGTGGGAATATCTGCAAGTAAAGATGTAACAATTGCAGCAACAGGGAATATTACACTTTGCTCTTGTGCTGCAGGCACATTATCTATAGGTAATAGTGTATTAACTCTTGGTAATGCACTTACTGGTTTAATAGATGCTATGAGTGGAATGGTACCAGGTTGTGGTTGGATAAGCCCACCTGCAACTGCACTTGCTACAATAAAAGCGCAGATAGCAACTGTATTCAAATAAAGGAGGAGATATGGAGTTATACTTAGAAGCAGCAGAGTCTGATGACTTCTCTTTTAACTGGGATATAACCGTAGATAGTGAGGGTAATGTTGGTTATATTGACAGCACTTCTGATAGTTATACTAGACAGCAGGCTAACTTTATTATGTTTCTTATTAAGGGTACTATACCTCTTATGGAAGAATATGGGGTAGATTGGGTTGGCTGGCTATTTAAGGAAATAAACCTTGTGCAGCTAAACAGTGAAATAACTGAGATACTTACAGAGTACTTAGGAATAGATAATGGATACTTCCCACAGTTTTCCGTTGAAGATGGAAAGCTTAAAGTAGACCTTGGAACAATACAAATGCAGGAGTAAACAAATGGCAATAAGTTATGAAGGAAACGACTATGTAGTAAATACACCTACAGATAATGCTTATGAGATACTGGATTATATAAATGAAAAGATGACTGAACTTGGAGTAACAAATAAGGACGGTGATATCGTGCAATTCAAAGTGTCACTTACCTCTCCTATATGGTTACTTATTTTTGGTATAGGGTATATGGCTACTGTGCTACAGAAAATAATGTATGCAGTAGGAAAAAGTTTTTCTATTGCAGACTGCAGTGAACAGCAAGTATTAAACCTTGCACAGATAGCAGGTATTACTAGAAAAGAAGGTAGTTATTCCACTGTAAACCTGCGTGTTACTGCGAGTAAAGATGGAGACTGTACAGTAACAACAAATAACTATGTAACTATTACATATAATGATGAAGATTACTATTTCTACCCAGTGACAGATGTAACTATTTCAGCAGGAAATACAGATACTGTCTATTGTATAGCCTCAGTTACAGGAATTATTTATGGTGCTGCAGGGGTTGTAGATGCTTTTGAGAGTGACATAACTAACTTATCTTCTGTAACAAACCTTGCAGTAGTACCAGGTACCGATGTAGAAACAATAAATAACTTGCGTTCTAGAATATTGTCAAACGACCGAGTATCTCCTCTTACTTCCGCTATTACTGCAATTGGTAACTTGACAGGAGTAGTTAAAGCTGGACTATACTATAACGCAAACAATAGTAATTCACAGACTATTGCAGGGCATACAGTAGCTCCTAGGGAAAGTATATTATTTATACAAGGTACAAGTAGTAAGATAGCAGAAACATATTATAAATATTTATTCTCACCTACTACAAATGATGATAGTGAAGCACTTACTTCTTCATATACAGCGGATAATGGTCAAATATTTACTGTTAATTATTACCCTGCAGAAGATAAAAATCTGTACATTAAAGTAAAATTAAATACAACAATTACATCTACAGTGGAGACTACTATACGAGATGCTATTGCCGCGCTTTCTAATAGTCTAAGCATGGGTTCAGAATACTCACAGGCTTATATTCTACAGGGCTTATCTGATAGTATTCCCACAGAATACCAATATATCTCTGGAGTTACTATTAGTACAGATGGAGAGACGTATGGTCAGTATGTTCAATTGTCTCAGAATGAAATAGGTATAATCAATAATGATGATGAGTACATTGTAATAGGGGTATAGTATGGCAACTTGGACATATCAAAAAGAAGACAGATATTATGTTGCTAAACAGCTTAATGGTAATATAATATCTAATTTTATTACTGCGGTGTATAACTACTTACATAAGAATATAAGACCACTTTGTGATTACTTCAAAACTTTGGGTCTTTCTACAGCAATGGGTATACAGCTACGTACTATTGGAGCTATTATGGGGCTCCCTAGATATGCAGTAGTTACTGCAGTACAAACTATAAATAATATTGTATTCTATAGTAGTTCTATTGATACAGTAGCAAGCAAAGAGTATACAGGGTATGGTGATACTTATGAGCAGTTTCCAAGAGTCTATGGTATGTTCTCAGAGACAAAAGAAGGAGCCTATAATAATTCTACTATTGATGATGAAGTATATAGGAAAATACTTATACTGCTAAGTGAGGAGGAGTACAATATATTAGGATTTTCCTTTCTTGTGAAGTTACTTAAGTTATTACTTAAAACTACAGGATTTACCCTTGCTTTTAATACAACTTACATAGACACTATAGATATCACACTGTCCTCACAAGTATCTATATTTCAAGAACAGCGATTAAGTCTTATCCTTAATGCTATTTACAAATATTACATACAGTTTAATATTATAAATGAGGAGTAACTATGCTTTGTACTAATCCATTTAAGGACACAAACATATATGCAGAAAATGCACAGTGTACAGAAGTACCGTCTGCAGAAGATTATTGTAATGGTGTTTGTATTGGTTATTCCTTGCCAGCAAAATGGTGGAATGGCCTCTGGAGTGATACAACAAATAAACTACATAATGCATATACTTTAGCAAATAACACATATAATGAACTCTCTTGTGTTTTATCTGCTGCAGGGATTTCTCCAAATGATGGGGCCTCTCAGCTTACTGGTGTTGTTGCTTTATGCAATCTTCCTACTGTTAAGATAGGTGCATCTACAGAAGTAGGCTGTAACTCAGTAGCAATAGGCAATGGAGCAAAAGCAAATAGCTGTTATAGTGTATCTCTCGGTTATGGTACTTGTGCAAATATAGATAATGGAATTGTTATTGGTAACCAGGCAAAAGCTACTTGTGTATGCTCTACTGCTATCGGTGTAGCTGCTAGTGCTGCAGGTGGAACTGCAGTAGGGCCGAACTCCTCTGCGGCTATTTGTTCTGCAGCAATTGGAAGTTATTCACAGGCAGGTAGCTGCAGTGTTGCAATTGGTTATCAGGCAGGTAGCTATGGTACAGGGTACTGTAACACAGTAGCAATAGGCACTACAGCAAGAGCACTTGGTCATTATGGCCTTTCTATTGGATATAATGCAGCATCAAATCATTATGGAAATAATAACCTTGCTATTGGTTCTTTCGCGATGTATGGTGCTTCAAATAGCACATCAAGTTATAATACTGCTATTGGTGTAAATGCACTTAGAAATATTAACACAGGTGGTAATAACTTAGCCATTGGTATTAACACAGCTTGTGCAAACACAGTGGGTAATAACCTTGTTGCTATTGGTTACAACGCACTTCGTAACTCTACTATAGGTTCAGACCATACTGCAATCGGTGCATCTGCACTTGAGAATCTTACTACTGGCCTTTACAATACTGCTATCGGTTCAAGAGCACTTTGTGGTCTTACTACAGGTTGTGAAAACTTCGGTCTTGGTATTGATACAGGTTGGGCAATTACTACTGGTTGTAACAATACTCTTATTGGAAATAACACAGGAATGGGTATTACAGGAAACTCTTCTGAAAATACTCTCATTGGTAAAAATATTGCTTGTGCAAGCTCAGGAGCACTTTGTGAAGCTACTATTATCGGAAGTAAGGCTTCTCCTAGTGTAACAGGTATAGGTAATACTGCTATCGGTTACTGTGCCTTACCTTCACTTACAACTGGTATAGGTAATACTGGTGTAGGCAGATATGTGGGTAACGCACTTACAACTGGCTGTTATAATACAGTCTTAGGTTACGAAGCAAGAACTTATCTACCTGCTACGAGCTATGGTATTGCCCTTGGCTACAATGCTATTGCAGGAAATGAAAGCATATCTGTGGGAGCTAATTCCTGTACTGTAGGAGGTGCAGGACAGGCTATAGGAAGCTCTTCTTATGCGAAAAGTTACGCTACAGCGATAGGTTTGAATGCTTGTGCTGGAATCTCAAGTGTTTCCATCGGTCCAAAGGCAAACTGTATGTTATCAGGTAGTGAATGCTATGCTGTTTCAATAGGCAACGAAACTTATGCTCGCACCTACGGTGTTGCACTAGGCAACGGTGCAAATGTTGGGTGTTTCTCAACTGCCATAGGTGTTGGCTCTTGTGCACCTACTGACTTCGGTATTGCTATTGGTTGCAATGCTAGGACAATTTGCTGTACTCAAGGTATTGCTATTGGCTATCAGAGCTATAATAATGGGATTGGATCCCTTGCTATTGGTGCAAAAACTTGCACTATTGGTACTCAAGCTCTTGCTATAGGCTCCTGCGCTATAGCTTGCGGTACTGATGGCATAGCTATTGGTCGTTATGCCTGCACTCAAAACTATCCTCCTTCACTTCTTGTACCTTCAGGTTTAATTGCAATAGGCGACTCAGCAAAGGCATGTTATAGTAGTGCTATAGCCTTAGGTTACCAAAGGGAGGCAGCGACATATACTGTAAGTATAGGTACTTGCTGTGGCTGTACTTGTGAGGTAGCACCTATTAAAGTTGAAACACAGAACCTATCTTTAGTTGGTTTTTATTTTCCTTCTACTACTTTAGCCTGTACTGTATACAGTTGTGTATCTACAGAAATCGAAAGGCACACTATGTGTATAGAGTACTCTTGCTATAATAACTATAGTATTATAGGTTATATCAAACAGTGTTCTAAGAGGCAGGATGCTATTTCTCAGCTATGCTTCGATAGTTGCGACCTTGTACTTTGGCCAAGTTGCTGTTGTTTTTCTCGGAGTGATACGAGTTGTATAAACAACGAAATTCGGTTTTTTATCGCTCTTTAATAACTCATAAAACAAGGAGGCAAAATATGAGTAAATGTTTAATAACTGTTGAGGGAGGACTTGGCAAGAACGTAATGTTCACAAGTATCCTCAAAAAATTAGCTGAAAAGTACGATGAAGTTTATGTAATTTCACCATACTATGATGTGTTCAAGTCTTGTTCTTATGTAACAGATGCTTTCCCTATGGGACAGGGCAACCTGTATCAGGATATTGCACTCGATGAAGATTGTGATATTCTTTGGAGAGAACCGTATAGCAACGGTAAGTTCATTAAAAAACAGTGTCATTTGTTTGATGCTTGGGCAGAAGAACTTAACTTTGAACTTGATGAGCCAGCTATGCAGTATACTCCAGTTCTTGACAAGATTGAAGATGAGTTCTATGAACTTAGCAAGCAGGTAGAAGCAGTTAAAAAAGAATTAGGCAAGTTTATTCTTGTACAGTTTACAGGCGGGCAGTCGCCACTAGCACCTGTTGAAGATAAAGACGGTAAGTTACTTCCTTATATGAACGCTGTAGAAGGACTTAAACGTAACTACCATAAAGCACAGCAACTTATTGACTTGTTACATAAGGAATATCCTGATGCAAAGATTATTCACTTTGCGTTGAAGAATGAACCGGAATACGAAAATGCACAGAAGCTGGTTCTTCCTTACCTTGCATATCACTTGCTTGCAAAAGATGCATTTAAGGTAGTTTGTACAGACTCTTCTTTACAGCACCTTGCAACTGGCGTATGCAAAGATGTAACTGTAATTTGGGGAGAAACAAGACCAGAACACTTTGGCTACGACTGTAACAAAAACATCTGTGCTAAAGCCGTTAAAAATACTCAGCCTTACTTTAAGCCACTTGGAATGTCGCCAGCTATTGTGAAGTTCCCTACACCTGAAGAGGTTATGGAAGTAGTGAAGAAGGAAGAAGCTGGTATTTACTAATACACTTGGAGGAAATGCTATGGATAAACTTAAAGCATTTTTTACAAACAAATGGACAAAAATTATTGCTGCAGTATTACTTGTAATTTCTGCAGTAGTCCTTACCGTAGGTGGTGTTTCAAGAGAAACACTTAATGCAATTATTTCTGGAGCAATTGCCCTTGTAGCAGCTATTGCTGGTATAGTGACAATTATCTCTGGTTTAATTGATGGAGGTACTAATGACAACTAAGCTGCTTAATCACTACAAAGGAATGTATGATGGCTCAGCTGTATCATTTTGTGATGCAGAGACTATGGAAGAGGCAGTAAAAGTTTTCTCTGAAAGCACTGAACCTGTTCTTGTACAGAGAACAGGGACAGGTGTTAAAGTAGTTGTACCGGATGCAGACCTTGCATTTAAGACTACTGTAGAAGACACTGCTTATACAGCAGGGTGCCGTGCATACCCATCTGGTGGAAGTGTAACTAGAGGACAGGTGTTGTTTCTCACTGCAGTTACTACGGAAGGTTACACATTTGCTGGTTGGTATAATGGAGATGAGCTTATTTCTTCTGATGCAGAAGCAGAAGTAACAGTTGCAAGTTCAGCAACTGTTCCGACTACTATTGCCTATGAAGCAAAGTTCGAGACAGTATAACACTGGGAGGTCCTCCTTGGACACTGATAAACTTACAGAGCAGCTTTTACTAGTTATCCAAAGTACATCTAAGTTGTCTACACAGCTTGACTCTGTGCAGGGTACTATGGGGGACCTTATGTCCAGATTAGAAAAAGTAGAAGACACTGGAGTAAAGATTTCTTTACTTGAAGAACGTGTTACAAATATTGACAAACAGCTTCGTCATGGTTCAGAGCATTTCTCTAAACTTGACAAAGAAATAAATGACTTGCAAGATGCAGAAGGTGACAGGGCAAAAGAAACTATTAAGTCTATTTGGAATTATGTTCTTGTTGCTATTCTTGCAGGAGTTATATCTCACTCAGGGGATATTATATCTGCGATTATAAAGTAGTATGTTATGCTTAAGAAAATTGTTAGTTTTATTGCTGGCTTCTTTTCTGGTGTTGCAGCAGTCTTACTGTATGTCTGTGGAAGAAGAAACAGAATTACAGGAGATACTACTAGAGTTGGAAAATGTGAACAGCGAATTACAGATGAAGTCAGCAGAACAAAAAGAACAGCTGGAGACATTGAACAGCTTGCTTCAAGAGAAGGAGAGCTTATTGCAAGAGCAAAGCAAATCCTTAACAAGAAGCAAGATTAAAGTAGGCATTGTAGCATTCAGCTTAGGTACATTAGCAGGAGGAATCTTTTGGACAATAATAAACTAAAAGCAAAAGACTGTAGTCTTTTTGCAAAGATACTTGCTGGTATTATTGTAGTAGCAGGGAGTATTCTTAAGTGGACAGGAATATTTCCTAACTGTGAAGTAAGTGAACTCTGTATGGTAAGCTTTACTGTTATGGGTTTATTTGGTACTGTTGATATTAACCTTATGCTCGAGAAGTTCTCTAAAAGGGAAGTATGCTAATGGCTAACATAAAAGATAGGTATGAAGGTATTCAGTCATTATTAAAAGGAGTGAATGACTGGGGTTGCTTGTTTCTGACTATTTGTTCAATAGCAGAGGAGGTTACTGGTAAACCTATTGATTTCTTGTATACCCTAAAGTACTCAAGAGAAAAAGGTTGGCTTAGTAAAGAGTATGATGTTAATGACTCTCTTGCTATTCTTCACTGGTTAACTGGTAAGAATGTAAAAAGAGAGGTTGTGAAGGAAAAAAGAGTACTTCAAGACAATGAGTATCTTGTCTTGAAGTACTTTAACAAAAGGACTGGTTATACACACTTCAGACGTGAAGAATTTGACACTCTTATAAACAGTGTAACTGTAAGAGAGGGTGGTGTAAGTCAGTATTACATTTATGTATTTAATTAAAAACTGTTTACAGTTCAGGTTGCATAATGATTAGTCTCCTTGCATTATGTAACCTGTTTTTATTTATGCTGTATTATATTGATGCCATTCTCAGCAAGCAGGTCAAGTCCATCTGTATCTTTGTATACCTCTTTATAAACAACTGTTTTTATTCCAGCTGCGATAATTGTTTTTGCACAGTTTATACAAGGAGAAAGTGTACAGTAGATTGCTCCCCCTCTTGCTGCCGTTCCTGCATAAAGTATACAGTTTAACTCTGCGTGTAGTTCATTACTATTTGACCAGGAATGGTGTTCTACTTGTATCTGTTCTTCTGTCATATCCTTAAAGTGCTCGCTGCAATGCTCATGGCCACAAGGAGTACCATTGTACCCTATAGAAATAATTCTTTTATCCTGTACAAGTACTGCACCGACTTTCTTTCTAATACAAGTAGAATGCTCAGCAATTAACTCTGCAGTTCTAATAAATGTGCTATGCCAGGTAGGTCTATCTTTGTTTATCTTATATCTACTTATTCTATATGGCAGAACTTTACTTGCATTGCAGTAATTACAGCATCGACCATTAGACAAGGGTTCTGCATTATTACCATAACCAGTATAAAGTTTACCACAAAGTACACAAATATGTTCTTCCTTTTTACTATGCATTTATTGCTCCTTTTAATATTTAAGGTCCTCCACGTTGTGTTTTGAAGGACCTTTTGTGAGGAAGCAATATAATTTGCCTCCTCATTTTTATTTTATATAGTTATCTTCTGAAGTCTGCTGGAGAGTCTATTTCTATATACTCACTGCATTTCTTGCTTCTGCTATTTACCCAGTGACCATCAAGTACACATATAAAATTATTTGTTTTACTCCTACGTTTACACAGTAAACAGCAATCCTTAACCATATAATTTGTACATCTGGCAGGTTCTTCCTCACAGTATTTTACTATTCCATAGTAGCATTTTCCTGGTCCCTGGTCAAACTCACAAGTGTTACACATAACTTTATCATTGTGCATCATTTTGTACTTCTCCAAGGCCATAGTAGTGACAGATTGACTTGACCAGGTGCTTAATACTCCCTTCTATAGTAATAAACTCTGTGAAGGGTACTTTATTTTCTGGATATGTTTTATCCATAGGCAAGAGTAAAAAGGCATCATCTGCGGCTATTACTGTAAGTGTAGGATAATTCATATGTTTCCTAAAAAGCAGTGCCCAGGCTTGCTGACCAGTTCTCCAGTCTACTGTTATTATACTTTTATCTAGTACAGTAGTCTTTAATCGTTTCAATTCTATGGGAAGCACTCTGTTTCCTTTACAGGCAAGCATATCCGGAATACCTTTGTTCATACCACTTGACTCTATCTTCTGTGTAAATACCCCTTGCTCTGTGAAAGTATTACAAAGGTTTATTCTAAATATTGCTTCATTCTTATATTTACACAAGACCAACCTCCTTCTTATATTTCAAATAATTCTCTTCTGAAACACTACCCCAGTTTTCTCCCATATCTGGGTCGGTCATAAGTGGTACATCTAGTGTAATTGCACTCTCCATACATTTTCTTATTTCCTCATAGCATTCCATACCTTCTTTTGTTTTAGGCACTGAGATGCAAAGTTCATCGTGAACAGTCATATGTGGTATACAGATAAAGAATAACCCTTTCTCATAGCAATCAACCATTGCTTTTTTCATAATATCTGCAGCGGAACCTTGTATAAGGTAATTAAGTATAGGATATAATTTTCCATCTTTCAGCATCTCAGGTCTTACCCTTGCATGCCTACCTAACAATGTTCTTACATAGCCTCTTCTTTTTAGTGTACCTTCAACTGCAGCACGTGTAGGTTTAATGAATGTCATCTTACCCATATACGTATTATTTACTTCTTGACACTGTTCTAGTGTCATATGAAACTTACTCATCATTGTATTTAATCCCATACCATAGAGAATACCAAAGTTCATATTCTTTGCATGTTTACGGTCAAGTCCTGTCAAGTCCTGTACAAACTTGTGGTAGTCTGTTTTAGGGTCCTCATTGTATGTCTTACGAAGAGTAATAGCTCCTGGACCTACTGCAAAGTGAGACAATACTCTGTACTCAATCTGCTTAAAGTCCGGTGCAGCAAGCCAGCAGCCTTCCTCAGGAATTAAAATAGAACGTATTTCTTCACCAAATTTCTCGTGCTTTGCAGGAATTTGCTGCAGATTAGGGTTAGCACAACTGAAGCGGCCAGTTACTGTTCCCCCTGTATCTTTTCTACTAGGATACAATGTGGCATGTATCTTTCCATCTGGGCATACATACTCTACCATTGAGCCGTCTACATAGTTATTTAGTACTTGTTTAATTGTTTTTATCTTTGTTATTTCTTCTCCTACTTCACCGGACCGCATAAGGACTTCTGCATTGAACATTAAGTTACCTTTTGAAGTATACTCAAGAGGGAGCTTACACTGTATCCAAAGTTTTTCTAGGTCTTTTGTTTTTCCAAAGTCTGGTAACCAACCATACTTTTCTTCAAAAGCAGTAAGTGCATCTTTGTATTTATTATGTAAGAATACAGAAACTTCTTGCCTTCTTTTTTCATCTACTCTATAGCCACACCCTTGCATATAGATAAGACAAGGAAGCAACCTACATTCAATATCGTTTATTTCAGTTAGATGCTGTTCTTCCAGTAATGGCTGTTGTGCTTCGAAGATTGCTGCAGGTTCCTCTAGGTCTCCTTCCATATACTCTTTCAAGTCGGAGGCATTCATCTTCCATAAGTGACTTTGCGGTGCACCTTTCCAGTTGTTTGCATTACAGATTTCTTGTATCTTGTCTTCACGCTTACCACTTCTACCATACTTCTTAGACAGGAAGTCAAGATTATAGTGTGCAGCAAAAGGGTCAAGGAATCCTTCTCTTGTAATTACATCTTCAAACTTACCATTAAGTTTGAACTTATATTCTCCATTACACAACCAAGCAAGGTCATATAAGCCATTAACAAAAACCTTTGAGCAAGGGTCAAGAAACAATTTACGAAGTATTTCTATATTCTTGCTCTTTTCCTCTTTAGTAACATCTGGGTGTGCAAGGTTTAAGTATGCTTTATAGCTCATAAATGGTGCATACACACCAACTCCCAGGATATATCCATCTTTCCTATAAACCCCTGGCCCTTTTTTAATAAGATTAGGGTCATATGTTTCTATATCAATTACCATGTAGTTATTCATTATTTTCCTCCGCTAAGAAGTCATCTAATGAAGGAGTACTAGATAATACTCCTTTATCCTTTTGTATACTGTCTCCTGGTTTATTGTTAAAGAGTCTCTGTAACACTGCAGGATTATACCTTGCAAGTGCTGCTGCCTGTCTACATTCTGCTGTACAATATTTCTGCTGTTTCTTCCTTGTCAAGAAAGCTGTACCACAAAGGGCACAGATATGCTCAAATGTTTCCGGATTGTAGTGGTATCTTCTTCTGCAGTAAGCTCCACAAAACTTCTTGTTATAAAGGATTGTTTCAAATTCTTTACCACATACGCAACATGTCTGTTTATGGAGTATATTCTTCTTTTCATATGTAGGTTTATCCATACACAAGAGGCATCTTTTCTGATTACTTGCATGAGGAATAAACTCTTTACCACAACAAATACATACTTGTTTATCTTTTCTATTTAGAAGCATTTGATTCCTCCTTAATCTCATCAAGTAATGACTTCTTATTTTTATGTAATTTCTTTTTACCTAATAGCTTTGCAAGTGCAAAAAGTATGTCTGCTGCTGCGTGAGCTAAGTTAAGGAAGCCGGATTCATCATACAATACCCCACTTAGATGTTTACCAATATGTCTTAGTGCTGCACCTAAGTAGTATTCTACTGTGTATCTGTCTTCTCTCCAGGAATTCTCACCATGCTTATTTATACCAAAATCCTGTATATATGCTACTCCCATAAGCGCGTCAAAAGGAAGTAACTGCATAGGGGGTTTCATAGTCAGTTCTTTTTCTGCAGGGTTTACAATAATATCAAAAGGAGTGCAGCCTAGTATCCTTGCAAGCTTTTCTACATCAAATCCTCTTAGTGCTTCTACCCTCCATCTGCTATCTGTAATATTTCCTGTAGAAGCAGGAATAAATTCTAAGTAAGTAATTCTTGCTAAGAAGTTCTTTTCTATTTCATCTATTTGCTGTAGAGTAAGAACATCTAGTGTTGTCTCTGGTATACTAATCATTTTTGTCTCCTGTGAATAATTGTTTATTTGTTCTATATAAGTACTCAAAAGACTTGTAATATCTTTTGCTTACTGGCTGTAAAATATACACTGCTTTCTTTGCTCTTGTTATTGCAGTGTAGAATATACGATGCTCAGGGGCAGGGTCTACATCATAAAAGTTCTGCTCAGCTTTACTAAGGTCTGGTAGTATAACTATGTGGTCTGCTTCTCCTCCTTTTACTCTATGTATAGTAGACACTACTACGTTAGATAATTCACTCTTGCCTCCTTCTGCAGTCTCTGTATAGTTTATTCCTTGTTCCTTAAAGAATTCGGTATATACAGATAACAAGTAATTATTCCTTGCAAGGAAGTAGTATGTTTCCCCTTCCTTAATACCAAATTTCTTAAACCAGAATTGAATATTTGGAGTCATAAATACATAACCTGTCTTACTATTTACAGAGTGTATCTCTTTTTCCTGTCTTACCTTTACATTCTGGATTATTGCATTCGCAAGATTACAGATATTCTGAGGTACACGATGACTCCCGTCTAAGATACGGATTTTACCTTGTAGCTGTAAGAACTTGCTTACATCTGCACCTGACCATTCATATAGTGCCTGGTCATCATCACCTGCTACATAAACACGAGAACAGTGTGCAGACATAAGCATTACTGCTTTCCACTGCAATGTTGTAAGGTCTTGTGCTTCATCAATAATAATTGTCCTACAAGGAAGAGGTTCACCATAGTCTATGTAGTACTGTATCATATCCGTATAGTCTTTATACCCCATTATATTTCTATACTTCTTGTAGTTCTGCATATACCATATAGCCTTGCTCATATCCAGTTTAGACATAAGCTTCCTTGCCATTGCTGCATTATTACGGTATAATGTATCAAATGTGTCTAGCTGGTCACCTTCTGTATCTCCTCTTGTAGAATAGGTAAGTCCTACCTTTTCACCAAATGCTGCAAGACGTGCCCTTGTGATATTGCTTGTCATACTTGTAATACCAAGTCTCTTCAGTTCTTGGTAAGTTACAGAATGAAGTGTTCCAAAGTACTTCAAGTCTTTTTCTTCTTTATCCTCAAGTCCTGGTAATAACAGCGTGCGTGCTTTTCCTTCCGCTGCAGCCTTCCTTGTGAAGCTCACAAATGCTATTTCCTCTAGGGGAGTGTGCATCTGTGTTAGCTCATACTTAATTACATTCATAAGTGTTGTAGTCTTACCAGCACCCGCAACACCATAAAATATATTCCACTCTTTTGGTGTTCCTCTTGGGAGTGCTGCACGCTTTATCAAAGGACGGTTGTCTATTGGTAATATATTAGAACTTACCGGCATAAGGGTCTTCCTCTTCATAGTAATTTACTTCAATGTCTTTTATATCAATAAGATATTTTTCTATTTTGTCAAAAGGCATTGCCCATAGTTTAACTTGGTTGTCTTTTAGATTAACATCTACCTGTTTACAACCAAGGTCCATTAAGTTAATTCTCAATTGTACATCTGAGTAATTCCTAAATCCTTTTTGATTACGGATATACTCAATATAATCCGCAGATTGAAACAGATAACAGCTAAGTGCTTCGTCTCTATATACAAGAGATAATAGTACTTGTTCAACACTCTCAGCTTTTCCTTTTGCTCTAAAAAAGTCACAAGTGTACCTGAACCATACACCCCCAGTACTTACATCTGCAGTAAGGTCTACATCATGTACAATAATATTCTCTAGTGCTTTGTTTATTATTCCTGACCATCTGTCTTCTTTTAACTTTTTAGGAAGTACATGTAGTTTTCTTAAACAAAGTTCTCTAAATACTCTCTGGTCAATAACATCTGCTTCACTTAAGAAACGGAGTGGTTGGCCATTGATTAGCCACTCATAGTAAGGTGGCTCTGTTTTATACTGATGGAATTCCTCGAAGTTTAAGGAAGATATTCTATCACAAGATTTTCCAAACTGCCTCTCTTCACACATTTGCTTATTGCACCTGTCACAAAGGGGACCTGTACCACACTTATAAGAATATGTTTTCTTTTCCATAGTCTTTAGTATAGTGCTTCTTACTTCTTGCTCAGGAAGAGGTTCATACAGTTTCTCGTTTGCTGCTAGCAACTCTTCTTCATATGTATCTTCATACTTACTTTTCAAGTAGATAGCAAGGGAGAATAAATAGTTATTCCTATTATCTTCTGGAGGAAGTAAATACAATGACTGCAAACAGGGGGGAGCATCACTTAATGGTAAGTTGCTTATCTTTGTATAGATATCTGGTGCAGTAGTAAGGTTCTCTTGTATATAGTTTAAGGCCTGGTCAATAGACAATAGGTTATGTTCACTGTCTATCAACTTTCTTCTATTGTTTTCACTATATGCGTTGAAGTAAGGAAGGTTTATCCAGGAGCCAAATGAACTTGCATCTTTTGTTCTTTGCTTTGGAAATACTTCAGTGTTTGCAGGAAGCCCTAGAATAGTACGAAGTACATTCATAACATTCTTTGCATCATCTGGTTTTGTAGGTTCACTGTAAAACACATACAGATGAAGTCCACCTGACTTAGAATAAAATGGAATTAGTGGAATACCATAAGAGTATATTGCATCTACATACTTGAGGATATTAGTATACTTGTCAATATCAAGCACACTAAAGTAAACCATTCCTGCTTCATCGATAGGTGAAACACCAATAGATTTTATACCCTCAATATGTGCTTCTATGTCTCCTCTAGTAAGTTCCGTTTTATCTGTATAGCATTTTACCTGTTGCTTTTCTCCTTGGCCTGGGGTTCCAATAAGTTCTGTTACACCCTTAAAAGAACGGTTGCCACGAAAGAAATTATAAAATGTGTTGACTGTAGAAATAGACATAAAGTATCCTTAACAATAAACCCTTGTTACTTGACAAGGGTTTATTGCTTACTTGTTATTTGTTACTGATTAAAACTTCTGTGCACTTGTATCTTCCAGTAAGTAGCCAGAAGCTGCAGGTGATTCATCTGCTACATTTGACTGTGCAAACATCTGTGCAGCGTTTTCTACAATGAGTTTTACACTGTTAAGGTAGATTTCTTTTGGTACAAAATCACCTTTGGAAATAGCTGCAGCTTTTCCTTCACCCAGTACAAAGTATGTACCTTTGTCATTCTTGTTCTTTCTGCTTTCAAGCTTCCAATAAGAACTGAAGAGTGGCGCATGCTTTCCAGATGGAAGTTTTGCTTCATTGAGAAGGCCATTCCAAATTTTACAGTAACGAAGATTTGTACTTGTTGCACTAAACATCAATGGGCCTTCATCTTCGTGACCTTTAATAAGTATGAAGTAGCACCAAGACTCCTGAATTGTATTACCATCAAGTGTACGAAGACCTGTATAAATGTCGCCTGTGGTTTTGATTGAGTAAGGCTTGTGTCTTCCTACGAGGCCTCCCATATTTGCACGCCATTCCAACCATACAGTATCAAAATATACTGGGATTACTTCAATACTATTACCATAAGAAACACCTGTGATAGAGTTATAGAAGTCTCCCATCTTAACATTGCCGTCTGCAACGATACTTGAAGTTGCCTGTGCAATCTTCAACATTGGAATACTGAACTTGTCAGCTCCCATATTTTCAAAACCCTGTCCTGCTACTTCTTCATAAACTGAAACATCTTCTGCCATAATTATATCTCCTTGTTGGCTATTTTAATTGTATCATACTGATACATATTCACAAAGTCAGGAATGTCTTTCCAGTCCATTCTTGCTTCACTACCACTCAGACCAAGCTGTCTCTTTAACCAAGCTTTCAGAGAGGAAGTGTTTACATCTCCATTCACAACATAAGGGACTGACAGTTCCTTTAATGTTTCTGTGAAGCTCTTGTCTACTGCTAAGGATTCTTTTACTATGTCATCACCACCATTCTTTCTTAACCAGTCAATAAGTTCTGGTCTTTTTGCTTTAGTAGGACTACAAGTAACAACCTTTTCTACTGATAGAATTGTTCCATCATCAAGTACAAGTTTGTTAATACCATTAGACTTATAGTAATTAGGAAGTACATTCTGTGCAAGGTCTCTGTACTCAGACTCTGCTTTTTTAAGTGCAGCCTCACACTCTGCTACTTTGTTTGCTGCTTCTTTTAACATTGCAGCATACCTTTTTACTTCGTCCATAACTGATGAACTTTCTTGTTCTACTGTGTCATAAAAGTTTTCATTCATTACTACTCCTTAAGAACTTATATATTTATTATATCATAAAAGAAGAAAATGTATTTGTAATAAAAAGACATCTTTTTGTATTTTAACGAACATCATTTTTAGTAAAAATAGGAAAATATTTTTCTAAAGTTTTGTCTACAGTGCACAAATCCTCTTTTACAGTTGTATTACGAAAGTAATCCAGTAAGTTTTTCTTTTCTCTAAGTGCTGCATAAACCTTCATATCAATAGAGTTCTCTGTAACAAAGTCAGTAATAATACACTTCTCTGTTTGTCCATACCTGCAGATACGGTCCTCAGTCTGGTCACGGTCTTCTAGTGAGTATGATACAGAATAAAAGTAGATAGTATGAGACAACTGGAGGTTGTGTCCCTTGCTAATCATTCTTTCATTCGCTATTAGTATATCAAGTTCCCCACTCTTGAATGCCTCGATTGGGGAGGCAGGGACTTTGTGTGGACCTATAAATAATCCTACTCTCTTCTCCTTAAATCTTGAGCTTAAATAGTTATACAAGTATTCTGCCTCCGCAGTAAATCTTGTAACAATGATACAAGGGAAATCACCTTCCTCCATTTCATTTGCAAGCATCTCCGCTTTAACATTCTCTGTGCCAATCTGTGTAACAGTTGTTACATTTGTATCTTCATCTGTAAAAGGCAAGAAGCCACCAGCAAGTTGAGATAGCCTTGTATACAAGGTTATCTTGTTTAATACAGTGAGAGACTTACCGTCATACTCTGTAAGAAACTCTCTTTCCAGTTGTTCATAAGCTGCCTTTTGTTCCTTGTTCATAGGTACTGTTACTGTCTTATAAATCTTTGGTGGCAAGTCAAAGCATTCATTGGCCCGCTTAAAGAATGCAACTTTCTGCATCTGTGCTTTAAGCTCACCTAAATATTTATAAGGAGTAGTCATCTCCGGGTGCTGCTTAATATACAGTATATCCAGGTCTGAAATACCATACTCACATCGCACTCTTAAGTCACCATTCTCCTGCTGTAAGATTTCTTTTATCTTCTGCAAGTCTTTAATAGGTGTCTGTATAGTACGTACGACATTCCCCTGGTATATCTGCAGTTTCTGCTGCATAACATAATTTGCCTTAAATGCGAAGTAACCCCGATTAAAGTAGTCATGCTCTAGGAATTCAAACATCGCCCAGGCATCAAGGGGTGAGTTTGTTACAGGAGTACCTGTCAATATACAACGATATAATGACAATGGACTACTTGCTATTACTGACTTGCCTCTGTACTTTACATTACTTAAGCCATATACAAGGTTCTTGAAGCGCTTACTATCTGGATTTTTAATACAGGTTGCTTCGTCTAAGATTATCATTGTTTTGTGATTTGCTACAAATTGTTTAATCTCTGTTAAGTAAGAAGGAAAAGAGAATGCATCAATATTAACACAAAGAACTTTTAATAATGGCTCATTGTTATTTTTAATGAAGTCTGAGAATTCTTTTCTTAAGGTTTTCCCCATTCCACTTTTGAATACAAAACTTCTATAATCTACCGGACAGTGTATAGGCAATTGTTCCACTGCCCATTGTCTATGCACATGGTTAGGTGCAACAATAAGCAGCGCATTGATTTTTCCTTCTATAAATCTTGTTGCTGCAATATCGATAGCTGTCTTTGTCTTACCTGTACCTTGTTCCATAAACAAGGCGAAATTAGGTCTTGCTTCTGTAAATTTATATGCCTCTAACTGATGAGCAAAAGGTTTTGTTTTATAGTTCATCTTTGAACTCCTCCTAGTGTATCTGCCCAGTGTTCCCAGGGTTGTTTATAGTAATCAAACTTTATAAATCTGTGAATAATATTACCTACTACTGATGGTAAACCAATAACAAGTAGGTACAAAGGACCTAACAGTTTAGACTGCTTCTGGTGACCATACTCATGTTTTATTACGGAGTATTTACAGTAACGGTTAACAATAATATAGTCTCCAAGGGATACCCCCCAGCTATAGTCTGTCTCATATATATCGTAGGTTTTGTTGTAATCTGCTTTACTAAAGTATACTACAAGTTTTCCTAGTATATTCTGAGGCAATTGCCAAGGGTTTAATTTCATATTGTTACCTCCCAGTAGAATAGAGTATAATAGTTACTTCCAAAAGTAATACATTGTATATTCTCTCTTGTTATTCCCATCTTCTCTACATATCTAGTTAGCTCGTAAGACTTAGAGAATACAGCAGTATTCAGTTTAGTTTCCATCTTAACTCCTTAATTATATAAAATAATTTTGCTATTATAAAACCGGTAGTTTACTACCGGTAGGTTAGATTAAAAAATAACTTCAGAACTTGAATTGATTTCTTCTGTTACTTTCTGCTGCAGGGTTTTTCCAGTTGTGTCATACCAGCCAGACCAAGAACTAAACTCATCCTTAAAGTGGTCAAGTAAGAACTTAACACAGTTTTCAGTGTGTTCTGTTAACTTAGCAAGTGTTTTTATTTCTGGTTTTACAGTGTGAATACTTGTAGGAGTGAGCCCTGTATCATCTGGAAATACTGCTACAATATATTCGAAGTTCTTTCTATTCATTGCAAGTGCATAAATAGTGTGCTGCCACTTTTTGTGATAGTCTTCTTCCCTGAACTTCTTTGTAGTCTTAAGGTCATAGATAGTATCTTCTGACAGAAAATCCAGTCTTCCTCTAAATACAAAAGGGCCAAACTTTGTACTTACTGTTAAGGAGTTCATCCAATCTTGTTGACTGCATCTTTCTAATTTACAGAGAGCATTTGCTTCTATGTCGAGGTTAAAAGGTTTACCTTCCAATAGTGTCTGGTTTACATAGCTCTCATACTTCTCACCTCTTACTGTTGCAGGACTCCCTGTAAAACCTTTGGTAAGTGTATCATAGATACTGTCTAAAGACTTCTGTATAGGGTGTTCTAGGTACCAGTCATAAGCCTGCAAAAGGCTTGCTGTCATTTTAGCCATTGATAGCCTCCAGTCTTTCTTTCCATCTTTTAAGCTTACTCATAACAGTATGTTCTACAATATCATAAGAGTATAAACCCTTCATCTTACATACTTCTAAACAAAGTAATACATCTGCTACTTCTTCTTGAAAAGCTGAAAAGCACTGTTCAAGTGTCTTTGGTGTAGGGTTCTTTCCTTCTAGTTTACGTGATAACTTTAATGCAGCATGTGTTGCCTCAGAGAGTTCTTCTGATAACTGCTGTAATAAAATAGTATCCTTATTGTGCTCAGTGATGTAGTTTACAAGTTCTTCTTTATTCATCTTTTACTCCTATCCAGTGTCCATCTTCTTTTACTTGTGGACACTTCTGTCCTGCTGTGCACTCAGGGCACTCTACCATTTTCTCACCGTTATAGTGGTATACAGTAGGTGTCTTAAACCTACCTCTTTTTGTAAACTGGAAAGTATATAATTGTTCTTCATCTAGGTATATTTGCTTTCCTTGTCGCACTGCCTTTAACTTACCAAAGGAAGCACCTGTAGAAATAAGAAATCTTATTGCAGGAACTGTCCTTTCTGACTTATACGCAAATTCGTGAATAGATATATATTTCATACTTCCTCCTTTAGTTTTGAACCTTGTTTGGCAATAGCAAGGAGTGTATCGTAGTCAAAGTCTTTTGCCCTTTTTACTCCTGCGGCACCTACAAGATTTTCACCCGAATAAATAAATAACATTTTCTTTGTTGTTATTACTTTTGTTTCTGGTCTGTACATAGTCTGTCTCCTTTCTTTATGTATGTTGATTTATAGGCATAGTCTCCTCTATTGAGACCACTCATATTTTCAAACTTTATATCACCATTTAATTTATCATCTTCTACTCTTAATGTTACATTCTGCTTAATAAATATTTTAAGCAGATTAAATGGTATTTGTTCAGGGCCTCCACAGCACCAAACAATGGGACAATCCATACACTGATTTTCACACTCTTCATCTGCAAGTATTTGTCTTGCAGTAGAAAGTAGTGTTTCAGGGTCTTTACTGTTTACAATTACTGGTGTAAGCATCTGCAAAGGCCTTGTATAGTTCAGGAAGTCTTGACTTTAACAGTGTATCAAGTTGTTTAATAAACAAATGGATACGTGGAGAGTCTGCTGGGTCTTTCCTTAAGCTTAAGATATAAAACCATTCTCTAAGGTTTGTTGTCATATACAGAGTAGTAGCTAAACAGTTAGGCAAGTCGTCTCTAGCTATTCCTGCAGGGATTCCTTGTTCTAGCTTTTCAAAATAAGACTTTGCTATTTCATCAATGAGTTCTTCATTCATTGGTCTGTATTTATATCCAGAGAAATAACAGTCTTCTTCTGGTAAGTCAATAACCTGCAGTTCCTTGTACTTTGTGTATATTGTACTCTGCTGTGTGAAGGCACAATGACGGTGACGGACAAGTGCAAAAGCACTTGCTCTATCAATTACAATTTTTAATGTAATTGATATGTGTTCAAGTGGAGACAGATGGCCTCTCTTAATGCCATTGAGTACACGTCTCTTGTTTCTATCCTTGTCTAGAGTATCCGAGCAGTAACAAGTACCATAGATTGTGCCAAGTGTGTTAAATAGCTCTTCTTCATCTGGCAAAACAGAAATAAGCTCTGTACTCTGATTTACTTTAACAACATTGTTATGCAGCATAGTAGTCCCCTTATAACCAGGGGGTTAATCCCCTGGTTATTTTGTTCCTGATTATTTTGTTCTTGTGTACTGTTTCTTTTCTTCATTGTATTCAACAATGAAGTCTTTTGCAGCTGCTCTCTTAATAAGTGTAATCATTTCTGAGCGTCCTTTTTCCCACTTAATAAAGATGTCTACTGACTTCAAAACAGTTCCTACTGTAGGAAACATTTCATTGATAACACTTGTTTTAACTGCTGCAGAATGACGATTAGCACCTGTGAGATAGTTAACAGCATCTGTTACTTCTTTTTCTGCTGTGTCACCTGTGTTCATTCTCTTTGCATATTCAACAAGTACGGTGATTGCCTTCTTCTTGTTTTCCTGCATTCTCTTTGCAGAAGCTTTTCTTGCTTCTTTTTTAGAGTCTACTGCTGAAACTGCAACCTGTGTTGTGTCTTTTGTTTCTGCAGCTCCTACTTCTGGTACTTCAATACTGTCTGCTGCAGTTCCTACTTTAACCTGTGGTTCTACTTTTGTTCCAAACATAATTTGTCTCCTTCCCTTTAAGGGTATGTTTAGTAATTTTATTGTGTACTGTTTCACAACGTTCATTTATATAATGCAACATTTATTATAAAATGTACATTACTTTTTCTATAACATTTTGTTATAATTATAGATTCTTTTAATATCCTGCTTTTATTGCACAATTCCATAGAATAAACAATAGAAGGAGGAATCCTCCTATAATAATGAGTGCTTCCTTAAATGTGCATTTCCAGCGTAATTCGTTTCTTATGTATATTTTTAGTAATTCTTTTAATAGCACAAGTATACTCCTAAAAGCATAAAATCAAAGAGTGACGCTGCAAGGAAGGTGAGGAAGAGCTCGAAGGGTTTTGACTTCCACCATTCTTTTCTTTTGCCTTTTGTTTCTGTGATAATATATTTATCTGTAGTTTTCATATATTTCCCTCCAGGGAATATTTTTGTTATTCTTTAGTGACAATTCTATTACTTTTAAGTTCTCATAGTAGAATTGTTTTGACAGTATTAGTGCTCTTGCATATCCTTTAGAGTAGCTAAGAGAATAGTCCTCTTGTGTATATTCTTTTGCTTTTTGTTCCTTACTCCTTGCCTCTTGTTTCTGTAGTCCTATTACAAGGATTAGAGAAACATTGAGCAAAAGAGAAGAAACAAGACAGTAGAATATTCTTTTTGCTTGTTTCTCCATAATTGTTACTTACTCCAGGAGTCTATACCCCAGTCACTGAGTTCTGCATTCTCTGCAACTTCCCACAGTTTATCTGTCATATATTCAGAGAACTGTGTGTATTGTTCTTTTGTTAAGAGCGCAGAAGCAGCGGGGTTATCTGTTATTTCCTCTTGTGTCTTGTCATTATAGTAACCTGTTACTGTTACCTGTGAGGAGTTAAGTGATATCTCAACATCTGAGGAAAGGGGGTAGCCAGGGTCTCCGTTTCTCATATAAAGGCGACCTGGGTCTGTAAACCACTCTGCAGTGAACTCTCCACTAGCCTCCCCTGTAATCCAGATGTTTCCTTCTTCTGTAGTGATACAGTAACCATCATCTTCCGTGTAGAAGAATTCCTGAATAATTTTTCCTCTCATATTTATCTCCTTAGTAATAAAATTTTGCTATATTTATTTGGTTCTCATCCGACCATGACAAGTAGTTAATACTACTTATTCTTTTTACAATTAGGCTTCGCCCTGTTACATTTGTGCCCACTGTCTTAAGCCAGTCACTGTTGTTTGCAGCATTCTCTGTAATATGTATCTGCCTTTCCTTATTTGTAGTAAGCCTTGACCGGGTAAAGAGTGAGAAGCAAATGTTAATTATTGCTAGTCTCTTGCTTAGTGTGTCCTTCCGTTCTGGTGAAACATCGAATATAAACCTTTCTACTTCTTTAATAGAAGGTGCGTACTTGATAATTGCCAATGTTCTGCCATTAAGTCTTATTTCATATTCCTTCTCAAAACAGATAAAACTAATATCTTCAAATGCAGAATAGTCCCCCTCTTTACCCTCTGCAGTATACTTATTTATCCAGTATAAAAGCTGCTCTTTTGTATTAGAATCCATATTTTGCCTCCCAGGTATCACCCTTCTTTTCAAAATAACACCAACAGCACACATTTACAGGAACAGTGTACACAATATCTCTGGACAATAAATGCTGTGTAAAATACAGTGTACCCTTATGCAGGTGCACTTCCCAGTTAATATAAGACAGTATAGTATTCAGTTTATTGATTTTGTGTAGCTGGAAACTATCACAAAAATTCAATTCCAATATGTCTTTTGTTCCACATAAAGTTGCTATCAGCATTTTTCTAGAATACAGATTGTATCTATTCTCATCATCACTATCCCGTGTAAGACATACAAAAGATACATTATCAATGTACTCTTGCCTCTTGAAAAAACTCTCTACTGCAAGGGGAAATGTACTCTTGCCTCTTGTTAATTGTGTATTCATTATTTACTCCTTGCTGATAAACTCTCTTCTCTTGCTACTTGTACAGTATCACCTGCTCATTGCCCTTACGAGGAAGCCGCACCCATTGAATATATCCAGGAATAATAAGTGCTGGCTCCTTGTTCCTTGTTACTTGCTTCGTGTCTGCTTTTCCATAAGGAATACAGTCAAAATCTGTAGAAAAGTTTCGCAAAACAGGTATTTCTCTCTCACTACAAAAAGATATAGAAGAATCTGTAAGACCTGTAATTAGTGCATTTAGCCTACTCTTTGTTGTTGCACTTGTAAAATAAGTTGTAAAATACAAATAATCTTCTGTAACATATGCAATAACATTGTTAAACAATGTAACCGTCACGCACAAAGGACAAGCATATACAGCTGTATTCCCTAAAAGAGTATATGTCCCTTTTTTAACATAGATATACTCATTAACTGCCCTAATCATCTCTTTTTCAATTTTTCTCATAGTTTACCTCCAATGTAATAAACCCTCTCCAAGAACTTAATACAATAAATCCTTCTTAAACCAGGATTTATATTCTCCTGCCAACTTTTCAATCTGCAGCAGATATTCATTCTTGCTATTCATAGAATAGCAACGAGGCCCTGTAGGATACAGGGTAATACTAAAATGTAACGGATAACCATCTTCTGCTTCTGACTGCTCATTTTCTTCTTTTAAGGAAGTAGCAAGCAGTCCCTCCCAGAGAAAGTCTAATTCCTTAATAAGAGGAATTGCCTTCTCACAAAACTCTTGTTTTGTCATTTGCTTAACAGTGTTACAGACCACACTGTGAGGTCTTGATTTATTTCTAAGTTACTCATAACTTATGTTTATATTATATAAAAGAGAAATGAAAATGTAACGATGTCTTTTTGTACTTTTACGCTCTGGCCAGTATTTGTCCAAAAGGATACAATATAGGCTCCGCCACGGGTAATAAATTCCTGTTCTAGGGGTAATGGTTACTTGTTTATTTTATAGTTCAGTTATAGGTCCAGAATATTTTGCATATATATATAATTTTTCCAGGAAAAAAGGTCCTCCGGGGTCAAAAACAGCAAAAATAGCCCCTAAACATTCCGTAGACATTTGTATTATATCCCGTAAAGACATTATTGTTTAATCTAATCCCTTGTAATATAAAGAAATAGCAAGAAACCTGTATCACAAATCCATTCCTATATTTAATAAGGACCAATTTTTAAGAATCCAGGGTAGATTTTAACTATAAAATAGAAAATCTACCCCAGTGAAAATTTGCTTAGTAGTTGCTCAAAACAAGAGGCATATCAAACATAGCTATGGTTTGATAAAGACTAGGTTTTGTAACTCCTTATATTATAAGGGTTTAGACAACTTAACAAGGTCTTCTTAAGATTTAATTTAGACTTCTATGGATATGCCTTTTAAGGACCTTATTTTTTATAAAAATAGGCCGTCATATGTACGGGATTTCTAGTACGTATATATGCCGTATTCCGTATAGTATGCAACCAAGTAATAAATCAGCAATAAACCAGAAGCAATAAGCAATAAATCAGTATCAAGAGACAATTGCTAAGCTTAGCCGGGAGGCTAGCTATTTGACCAATGGACTTCTATAGACAAGAGGTAATAAATCAGTAGTAAGAGGTAATAAATCAGTAGTACGAGTGGATTGACAATAGACCTGAGATGTGGGACACTGGTCAATGGACTTCTATAGGTAAGGGGTAATAATCTATGGTCAATAGGATAATTATCCATTGCCACTTGCCACAGACGGAGCCTATATTGTATAAGTAACAATGGGTCAACTGGCCAAGGGAAACATATTGGTCAAAACACAGGAATCTGGTTACTATTGTATGGGTCAACTGGCCAAGGGAAACATATTGGTCAAAACACAGGAATCTGGTTACTATTGTATGGGTCAACTGGCCAAGGGAAACATATTGGTCAAAACACAGGAATCTGGTTACTATTGTATGGGTCAACTGGCCAAGGGAAACATATTGGTCAAAACACAGGAATCTGGTTACTATTGTATGGGTCAACTGGCCAAGGGAAACATATTGGTCAAAACACAGGAATCTGGTTACTATTGTATAGGTCAACTGGCCAAGGGAAACATCGTAAAAATAAAGCCAAGGCTAATTAACCTTGGCTTTATTCTATGTACTAATAACCCAGGCTTAGTCCAGGGTTATTAGTTATTGTTTAATTCATTAAAATCCAAGTTATCACAAGCCCATTCATAAGCTATACTATAAAATACTTCAGCTAAATCTAGTACAAATGACCTTTCACGAATTGCACTGCTATTGTTACCAGCTAAGCAATCACAACCTGAACGAGTTAACCATTGGTCTATATAATATGCTATACAATCAGGTTCTGATTTATCAAAGTAAAAACCAGGCAGTGCCCATTGGCCATAATTATCTTTGTAGGTTGAAATAATAATCTGGTCTACACTGTCTATAAAATCCGGGTTATACAGGGGGTCATCTTCATTGTTTAACCGATAATGCAAGTTAAGTAAACTTGCAATTTGGCTAGCTACGATTTTCTTGACTGTTAGATTTTTAATCATTTGATATTCCTTACCAACTATAGAACCGTTGGTTGGTTAAATTAAATTAAGTTGAAGTTAATCAACTTTTATATTTAATTATATAATATATAACTAAAAATGTAACGACCTCTTTTTGTACTTTTACGACTTAGCCAATACTCAGCCTTTTGACCAGCTATTCAGCCAATAATCCATTAGCCAGTAATCAGCTTAATCAATCGGCCTATTTAATAACAATTAACCAGGACAAAGAGCACCAGGACAAAGAGCACCAGGACAATTGGCCATGCCTTTAGTTATCAATCGAGTTATTGTACATTGGCTATCAGTCATTCATCAGGTCAATAATCATCAGGTCAATAATCATCAGGTCAATAATCATCAGGTCAATTGACCAGTTAACAGAGTGTAACTGGGCGTAGCACCGGCCCGTGATGAATAAACTGGCCAATAAGAATACCAGCCAGTAATTACCTGGTTAACTGGCCAATAAGAATACCAGCCAGTAATTACCTGGTTAACTGGCCAATAAGAATACCAGCCAGTAATTACCTGGTTAACTGGCCAATAAGAA
>CAVEFV010000157.1:0-30279 GCA_963615025.1 Firmicutes bacterium CAG:95
GCTAATATCATAATCACCCTTGAAGCAAGACTTCTTCAGAAACTCATATACATCCATAGGCTCCACATTGACATTCATCTTTACTTCGATTTCCATAATCTTATTCCTCCTATAAAAAACACTCAGAAACATCAAATACTATGCTTTATTTTGATATTTTGCTTTTAACTACTCTTTTTATATAAGAGCTTAATATTTTAAAATAAGACATAGTATTTTGCGGAATACAATACATAAAATACTTATTGGTCGCTTTAGCGACCGGCAAGAAAGAAAACAAAAACTTAATCTTAATTATCTTTCTTTTTACTCCATATTACTCTATATAGTTTCTCTAAGCTCTTATTATAATCTAACTTAATCTCCACACCTCTCTGTGTATAGAAATCATGCATCCTGATAAATACCAGTACAGCTTCTTCATACGTATGATAAATATTATATGTACTGAACCTTAGATAGTCATTGGCTTCTTCGGTCCATTTCTTATGCCTTACATCATAAGTGTCCAGATCAATCCAATAATAGACGTCTCCTTTCTCTGGCAGCTTCAGCTCTGCTTTTTTGCGGGCAGAATAAAAAGAAAACACATTATCATATCTGGACTTTCTCTCTACTGAATTACTATTATTATCCTCATCCATATATGACTCAATCATATCTCTAATCGAAATATCTTCTTCTAATAATAAATTTTCCGGCATAAAAATAAACAACCTCCTTCTTTTATTAGAATCTTAATATTATATAATATCTCTATGATTATCCTATTATCTTAATCATTATACTATACTCTAATAGATAAGTATACACATGCTTATATAATTTATAGAGTCTTACTATAACTAAAAGTTATACTTACTATAACTCTTCTTTATATAAGTATATAGGATATAAACAAATAAAACGAATACTATCCTATTTTTATCCTCCTTTCTCTATATATCCATTATATGGCTATTCTACTATATCTCATTTTTAATTTTACGACATTAACTTCTAATTCACTATAGAATTAAAGATTTCAATTTAAGGCATAGTATTTATCGTTCTACGCAATCCATATATATAAACACTCCTTGTTACGGTACGCTGGAAGCTTAATGTCCAGCTCTTCTCTATAGCTTAACGTAATGAACTAAGTTGATACCTACGATACGAAGCCAACGATTAGCACTAGCTCTTAATGCAGAGATAACGATTAGCTCTGAAGAATAGCGAAATAACTCCTAAAATTAGCGAAAAACGTGAAACGATTAGCTTAAAATTAGCGAAAAACGTGAAACGATTAGCTTAAAATTAGCGAAAAACGTGAAACGATTAGCTTAAAATTAGCGAAAAACGTGAAACGATTAGCTTAAAATTAGCGAAAAACGTGAAACGATTAGCTTAAAATTAGCGAAAAACGTGAAACGAAATACTCAATCCCTGATTACTATCGTAATTCTATTCATATTAATCTCGTGCACTCGCACGATACGTTTAATATTATTAAGCAACGCAATAATATTTCATAACTTTGCCCCTACGCAAAGTAATAACGATATTAATAACTTAGCTTAATAATCTAAACCGCTTTTCTATGTCCGTGCCCATGCTGCCGTGCCATACGCAGAAATAGAATAATATCCAGTTTCTGGCTCTATCACGTCATTATATGCACGGTACGCAAGTAGATACCCGTAAATACGTTACCTGGTATTACTTTGCTCCATAGGAAAGACATAGGAATATCATAAGATATTAAGATAATCATAAAGATATTAGATGACGCAATCCTTTGCGTCATTAGTATAATAAGTTTTGCTATCCAAAGTTTATATTCTCTTTTGCCGAAATAAAACTCTGAATAGCAGATTCAACTTCGTTGAGCTTTTTGAACACGATAAAATCTTTCTAAGAGGCCATTATACCGTGCTCTAAATTAAAAGCTTTAAGATAATAGTTGTATTTGTAAACATTATGCAATGGTATATGTTCTATTTATTTTTTTGAAAAAATTTTTTAATAGCCTAAAAATCATTGAACGTGTTAAACTCATTGTCGCTAAACGTCCACTATACTGCTTCTCAGAGAGATTTTTTTCGTTAAATGTGTTCAAGAAAAACATAGGACTAAAGTCTCATTTTTTAAAAAAATCAGTAAAAAAACCTTATGCATTGTGGATTACGCGAAAAAAGCCGGTACTTCTGCTTAGTAGAAGCGTAAGCGAAAACGAAGCGGAGTGATTTACGCAGTACATCACGAAGCGAAGTTGAGCTTACGATTTCGGGAGCAGAAGAAGCGCAGCTTTAGCGAATGCAATGAGCTACGCTGCTGCGGCGTGCTCGTCAGAAGCAAAGCCGCCAGCAGTCGTGGAAAAGCGAGTGAGTATGCAGTGAAGAATGAACTGCAGACGAATGGAAAGCGTTCTTCAGTGAAGAATGAACTGAAGACGCGTGCTTGACAAAGCGTAAGAGCAAGCGTGGATGCGAAGTTCTACTGCGCAGAAGTTAAAAGGGGGGAGTCTATACTTTTCCCCGCCCCCCACCCCTATAATTTTTTCCGAAATTTTGCTATTAAATTATGTCGTTATTAAGCAAATACTATATTTAATTTTAAGATATTGAGATTAGACTAAGAATTCGACTCTGAAGCTAAAATCTTAAATTAAGAGTATGTATTTGCACGATTACGTCATATTGATTTCGGGAGTAGTTAAATAGGGAAATTTCGTCGGCAAGAACAAAAAATTAAGAGAATGAGGGTATTAATGAGTTCAAAGCTCTGCGTGAACTTGAAGGGGCCCCTCCCAGCCTTCGGCTGGTCTCCTTCCCCTACTACGAACTACACTGTTAATGAACATAAAGGTATAGTAAAAACTCTCATCACTGTATTTGTATATAAGACTATTAACGCAAATACATAATGAGATTACTAATAACAAATAGCTTCTAAGGTACTAAAGAGCATATGAAGCTATTACTTGGTCTGATTTTGGGCCCCTCCCAGCCTTCGGCTGGTCTCCTTCCCAAAATACGAATTTCGTTATAACGTATACACACGATATAGCGAAATACATAATACAACGAATAGACTCAGCTACAATATAGATAATAACGTTTTTCGCGGCCCGGGACGGAGCCGTTTTTTTTAATTCTGACGTTTTTGTAAAATAAATTACGAAAAGCGCCAGAATTAAATCTGAGACATAGTATTCGTGTTATAGAGGCCATAGAAAACGCAATCTTGTAAATAGCTTTGAATAGCTTATAGATAGCGTTTTTTCGTTTTCTACGAAACTCACCTCTCCACGTGATCCTCTGCTGCACTACCCACTCCTATATCATTGACACGTAGTAGGAACCACGTAAGTGCAATGATATAAGAGATATAGTAAATATTATAAAATACTCTTCGTATTTTGATATTTTATAGTACAGCATATAATCACCTCCTAAAACAAAAATCTTAAAATAAACATATATAAAACGCAAATACAGACGCCAATCAAAAATAATAGATAAGACTATATATATTTGCTGGCGTAAAGTCTTTTTATTTTGATATATTTATTTTCTAGGGTAGTTATATAGCTATTAAGTAAATCTTAAATTAAGGGCTTTATTTAATAGCTATTTTTAGTTTTTGTACTTAGTTTCTTTTCTCGCTACGCTCGAAAGTAGAGTGCTCGCTACGCTCGCACTCAAATCCTTCTCTCGTGTAGTAGAAGCTGCGACCACTCGTGTAAGGTTCCTTCCCTCGTGTGTGCTGCGGCCGTCCGTCGTGTAGCGTCACTCGTGTGTGTATTCACCAGCGCTCTCTCGTGTATGCTACAGCCGTCACTCGTGTAGGGTGCACACATGGAGGTTGGCTCTTTCCCAAAAGAGGAGTAGTTTGCTCTCTTACTCTCTCTTGTCTCTACTGGGATAGCGTATGGATTCAGGATTTCGCTTGTCTTTCTTGCCGTGGTAATCATGATGCATTCTTCTTTCTTGGCTCTAAAAAAAAACGGAATATAATCGCAAATAAGGGTATAAAAAAGCTCTTTTTAAAAGTGCTTTATAATATGCTCTTATTCATAGCTAAACTATGTCTAATTTTCGAATCTGGGACTATCACTCTTTTTCTTTAAGTGATGTACAAAAAGTTTCTCTTTTTGCCGAAAAGCTAAAAAGGCATAAAAGAATCGGCAAAATAAAAACCTCTTCTCTTATGCCTCTAAAGCTATTCTGCTATATCTAATTTTACGTTTTCAGCGGTTTAACTAAAAAATTTAGTCATTACCTCTTTTCTGTAAAATTAGTGGCTTTTGTGAAATGGCTATGCCATTCTCCTTCACTACGAGAATCTTTTTCTTCGTTGCGACGAGCTTTCTCTCTTCTCATCCTGATTTCTTCGAGCTTCATGGTGAAGTCGTTATTAAGCTCTTTAAACAGGAAGAACAAAGACCTGGCTGCGTCCAGGATTCTTGCTGCCTTATCGCTGATAGTCTCAACAACTTCGGCATAATCAAGGACATAGCTCTGGTCAATGAAATGGGTATACTTTGCATGGATAGCTCCATTGTCAAAGTCATAGTCTCCATTATTGAGAAAGAACTTCTCAACTGGAAGCTTGAACTTCTCTACAAGGATTTTCTCAACCTTGGTGATAGCGGCAATCTCATGGATGTTCATGGTAATTTCGATTTTCATAAAGCAACTTCCTTTCTTTTGGCGAAAAACGACATACAGTAAAAAATTTACATAAAACACTCATTAAACGCTTTAGCGTTTAGTATTTGCACGATACGTGCTATATTTTTCGGCAACATAAAACCCTGTGAAATATGCGATTTCTCACATATAACACAGGGTTCATTTTTGCCGATATTTACTCTTACTTGCTGATTACTTTCGGCAAATACATTGGCTGACCATCTTCATCGATGTCCCATGCTCCAACCGACTCGAGGAGTTCATCAGCATTCTCTCCGAGGAGGTCTCTGAGCTGTTCAGCATAGAGGTTTACATTCTTGAGAGCCTGCTTGCCAGCTTCTTCTCCGAAATACTGTCTCTCGAGATAAATGGTATAGGCTCCATCATATGCAGCTTTCACAGTTGCGATGTGAAGAACCTCGCTCAGGGTGAATTCTTTCTCTTCTTTTTCCATGATATTCTCTGCCATAACGCATGCTTCCTTTCTGTGAATAAAACTAGTTAACTTCTATTATATATATGTATGTTCAAATTGTCTATTAGAAAATAGACGACGAGTCTCTTATCTTGTTTGATGGCAACATAACAAACAACTCCTTTCTATATTATATAGCGATATTATAATCTGCTCTGTAACCCTTGATAGCCTCACGTGTATCGTCATTGATATGGCAATACTTGTAAAGCTTCAGGAAGAACTTTGCTTCCGTCTTGTAGAACACGTTACGAATCTTGTCGACAATAGTCTTAGGCTCAACAATAATCTTGCTTGCTGCTGCAACTACATTGTCAATGGTCTTCTTGGTGTATTCTGCATTTGCCAATGACCAAGAATCTATCGGCAAATATACATCTCCTCCACCAATAGGAATTAGGGCAAATCCTCCATCATTGATTACATCCAACATATCTCTGGTAACTTTAATCTTCTTCATAAAGCAACTTCCTTTCTTTTTTTGGCCAGAAAATAAAACACTCTTACCTATGGGTATTAAGATATCTATATATTGACATCTCAATACCCATAGGTATATAATCAATCTAAGTGTTAGTCAAAGTTCAACTCTAACTGTGCACTAGGTTCCTTACGAACCTCTACATCATAGATGCGAAATCCATTTGCTCTGCCTCCCTTGGAGAACGGAGCGGAGAACAGGTATCTTGCCTGCTTCTCGGTATACGCCTCGATGTGGTACTCCCAGTGGCGGTACTCGCCGATAACTGCGGATACGGTGTACTTGTTTTTGATGTTCTTCATACTGATACTTCCTTTCTGAATAGAGTGGAGAGATATACGTCAATGAGCTTTTCGGTAGCTCTGTATATCTCTCCGCTTCTTTTTTGACTAAACTATTTTAATAGAGATTACTTGCGGGTGAACTTGGAGCTTCCACCCTTACCAATAGAACCAAAGAGGGCGCTGATGCCAGACTTTACATCATCGGCAAGGCTCTTGACATCGGCAGCTGCTTTCCAAACGACTGGGTCAGCTGCAAGTCTCTTGACTGCCATGCGACCTTCGTTGATAGTAGCTGAAGTAACTACAGAACCTAAACGGACTGCTGCAACACCAGCAATCTGGGCAGTTCTTGCGGTAGCTTCGACAACTGCACCAGCAGTAGGAACTAAGGCACCGTTCAAGGCGAAGTCGCCCATGTTGGTGATACCGTCACGGGCACGACCAGCAATTGCGATAACACTGTTACTCCAGTTGGAAATCTGAAGCTTACGCTCAATTTGCTCGAGCTGTGCGTCATCAACCGAATGAAGAGTGACTTCAATCTTAGGAACATCTCCTACCATGGTAGCTCCCATGGAGGTCTTGACTCCATAGATTTCGGCAATGGCTGCAATAGCATCTGCTGCAGCCTTGTTTTCAACTACGATGCTTGCATCGGAGTAGGTTGCACCAATGTTCTCGAGGTCAGCCTCGAATACGCCGTTGTTCTCGTTCATGTTTACAGTAGTGTTTGCCATAATAATGACTCCTTTCGAATATAGCGTGGCACGACGGCCACTTTTAATAACTAATCATAAAGCATTTATTGGACGCAATACTTTGCGTCCGCAACGCTTCATGATTTTCGGCAGTATACAAGAAAATCCTGCATACAAGAAAGCCTCTATATCAAACCAATATGGGCTCAATATAGAGGCTCTATCTATGTAGGATTAGGGGTGCATTAACTATGCAGGAAATCTACGGGTCCATCTCCGTAGTGATGGGTCTCGCTCCAATAGCAAATTCTATCTGCTATTGCCTCTTCCTCTTCATCATCTCTTTCGCTCCATACTCCGTAGAGCGATGGTCTCCTATCCTCATGTTCCGAGAGGATTTCGAAGATGATTGCCACAGCCTCCTCATCATGCTTTGGCTCTACCGCAATTCTGGCAACTATAATATCTTCATTGCCAATGCGAGCCTGCAGGGTACGAAGCTCTATCCCCTTTGCAAGCTTCTCAGCGGTCATAGCCTTGTGCACAAACTCTTTTCCCAGGACCTCATTAATACCCTTATTGATACGCATAGCGTAAATCTCTTTCATGTTCATCATAATGCATCTTCCTTTCTTTATAGAGAAACAATAATATATGAGCAGTTTTATGTCTTGCTCAGGACAAGCTCCTTAGTTGTTGTGGATGGAGAATCTCGCCTTATATCCTTCCTCCAATGCAATGCGGACGGCAAGGGAAACCCTTTCCATCTTTGCAAGGTCACGGATATAAGCCAATGCAGCTGGCTTGAATTCGGTTCTCTCCTTATTAAAAGAACCGGCATCAACATCCAATACGAACTGGCCAATATGGAGCTTTACCAAATCGTATTCTCCAATAAGCTCTGGAGCACGGCGAATATCCTCTCTCCTTGCACGAGGAGTATACTCATTACGTGCACGCTTGGTGGAACCATAGCTAGAATACTTTGCAGCATCGGCAAAAATGGAAATTACGGCATTGATTTCATTGATAGTCATGATAATGACTCCTTTCATAAATGAGTGGGCATATAGCCCTTTTTACTACGTCATAAAGCACTTATACGCCGCAATCCTTTGCGGCGCAAGTACGCTTCATGATAACGACATAGTACACAATATGATTTTGTGCACAAGAAAGCCCAGCAACAAACACGAGGCTTATTGCTAGGCTCAATCTACACAAAATTTCGGCAAGAAAGAAGAAACAACTTAGTTGTTAATCTTCTCCTTTACTCCGTTGTAGAGACTCCAAATAGTAGCCCTGTAAGGACTTTCTATATAGAACTCTACTGGAGTATTTCCGTTCTTAGCCTTATAGGAGCGTATTACTCCTTTTGCTCCCTGGAAGGTAGGACGGAACTTGGTGAAGAAGTTGAAGCTTCTCTTAGTTCCGTTCTCCAGAGTTATAGGAACGCTTGCCATCTGGTACTTAGTACCCTTGACGTCTACGTCGCCAAAAGTGGCGATAGACTCTCTCAGTGCAAATAAGTCAGAGGCATTGTGACCATTTGAAGTAATGACATTTCTGTCAAGTGCTTCCACGGCAATTTCGCAGCCGTACTGCTCCTTCATGCTGTTGATGATACCAGCAATCTTGAGAGCCTTCTCGGTTACATACTGCCTATTCTTTTGGTCAAGGCTGCAACTCTTGCTGAAGTTAATCTGGCCAGAGAACAGTGCTTTCTGGATGTAAATCGCAGCGGCATTATTATTTGTACCAAGAATCAGCAAAGTATCCTTGTCCAAGGAACACTTCTCAGCCTTCAGCAAGCTGTAGAGCCAGTTGATGCTCTGGCCTACTGCCCATACTGCATGGGCAGCCTGACTGCCGTTGAATCCTGCGGCAATATCGGAAATCGTCACTTCCTTGCCATTGGAGCTCTTGGCTACTGCAATGCTCTTCTTGGCTTTGCCGCTGACAAAGCTGCAAATGTACAACTTCTGTCCGCCGTGGATGCAGGCGTTTATGCGGCCATCACGCTCCTTCTTCCATGCTGCAGTCTCTTCTGCGGTATAAGTCTTGGTTGGAGCGGCAGGAGCAGGGACTCCTGGTGCATCCATATCAGTAGGCATAGGGATATCCTGCACAACAGGGGTCTCCTCTACCATAGGAACAGGTACATCTGGGATAATAATATCCTGCTGAAGCATCTCTTCCATGGCAGGAATGGCAGCAGCGGTAGTGGTCTCGGCTGGAATAATCTCGTTGTTAATCATTGCGTTAGTCATGGTACTAACTCCTTTCTGTAATAGCGCAGCACGACGGCTGCTTTTAGAAAAATAATCATAAAGCACTTATTGGACGCAATCCCTTGCGTCCAGCGTATCAAAGTGCTATTACGATTTTCGGCAGTATGCAATCCTGCATACAAGAAAGCATACCAACAAACTACTAGCTCATTGGTATGCTCTATCTATGTAGGATTAATTATAGCGGTATAAGCAGAAGTTCTTAATGAACCCTTCTACCACTGCATTGCGCATCTTATCTGAAAGATGTGGAAACTTCAACATCTCTTGGATATATGCCAGTGCTTCTTTGCGAAACGCTGTGCGCTCTGCATTAAGGCATCCGGCATCAATTGGCAATACGAATTGACCAACATGTAGCTCTACATGGTCGTAAAGCCCAATCAGCTCAATGTTGTTAATATCGATACGCATATTAACGCATCTCCTTTCTCTCGGCTTCGAGCTCGGCAATGCGAGCTTCAATCATGATAGACTCGCCCATTGCATCATCATGGCCAATGGCCCAGAGGTAGAGCTGGAACTCGTTCTCCTCACGGAGAATGTTGATGTCAGTAATTTCTTTGTAATTGCGCATATTTAATGCACTCCTTTCCGAATAGAGTGAGCTTATTAAAAAGCTCTTTTATTTGTATAAGGGATATAAAGCCTCCCAGTAGGCTTGGTGAGGAAAATCCTCATAAAGCTCTTATACGCCGCAATTCCTTGCGGCGCAGGGCTTTGTAGGAACTTTCAGTACACCACAAAGCTTCCGTATATTACGAATTGCAATATACGGAAGCTCTAGCTATACTGAACTATTAGCTCATTGGATACTCCCAGTCGATATGGCACATGCCATTATCGTCCAGGAATATTTTCTTGCCACCGTTGGCTGCCATAAAATCGATTGCTTTTCTGTAGCAATCCTTAATGGCTTCCTCGGTACGCTTTGCTGGCGCAATGCCAACAAACACCATGCCTTCATGGCAAGTATTCCAGACGATGATATACTCTGGATGACTCCACCTCTCCACGTGGTTACGTGGAGCCCCCATACCGGTACCGATGGCATCAGCGATGAGCGAAGCAGCAATAGAATTGATATACATAGCAAGTTCCTCCTTTAGAACTAGGATAAATAATCATAAAGCTTTTATACGCCGCAATCCTTTGCGGCGCAAAACTCTTCATAATTTCGACACTGTTTCGTCGCAATTTTCAGCGACTCATCAGGGAGGCTCCTACGTCCTCCGACAGTGAAGCAGTTTAACGTCTTGCTCAGGACGCAGGGATTAGAAAACGTAGCCAACGACACCGCTGTACTCGCCGCGGTTTCGTTTTACATTATAAAAACCCAAAATGTTTTTCTGAAGCCGCTTAGCCCATTGATATGATGCCTCATGTGCACCATGTCCATGTTTTATTGGTACCAGGGCAACTTTAATTGCCCCTTCGTCTTCGTCGATTCCCCAATAGATGCGGAGAACGTCTTCTC
The DNA here is from genome assembly GCA_963615025.1 of Firmicutes bacterium CAG:95. Lineage (GTDB taxonomy): Bacteria > Bacteroidota > Bacteroidia > Bacteroidales > Paludibacteraceae > Colicola. The sequence goes on from CAVEFV010000157.1 coordinate 10,386, forward strand.
CGCCAAGCTCTGTCATACGCCATTCATAATCAAGATAACGCTCCGCGTTATCAATGATCTTCTCCTCGATAAAGGCGTTAATATCTCTTTCTGTGATTTTGTGGTTGCGCATAAAGCAACTCCTTTCTGCCACGCAGTGGCATTCAAATAAATTTTAAGGGAATTACGCTTCCCAGTGAGCGGGTGGCATTATGCCATCATAAAATTCTTATGCGACGCTTTAGCGTCGTAGAACTTCATGAAGCTTTCAGTACACCACAAAGCCCCCATACATCACGAAATGCAACATACAGGGGCTTAAGCTATACTGAACTATTAGCTTATTTCGGCAAAATAAAATAACAATCTTGGCTTGCAAAAACCAAGTATTTATGCTATATTATTTACCGTAATAAGCTATTTCAGCTTCCATATCACTCTTGCCGACAACACCTACGGCGGCAAGCCAGACAAGAGCGAGTATGATAGTAGTCAGCCTTGGATACTTGGAGTATGCCAACTCCACCAGGCTGACTACTTTTTCTGCTGCTAAAACAATGCTCAGCCATATTAGGGATAAAACCCCAATAAGGTTAAAGCTATTATTCTTTGCTCGCATAAAGCATTCACCTCCTTTCTATGGAAAAGAAATATGCTTATAAACGGCTGCTGTTTATTCTTTTACATGCAGAAGCATAACTGCATATTGCTGTTTCGTCGCAATTTTCAGCGACTCATCAGGGAAGTTTTGAATACTCCCGACAGCAGAGCAGTTTAACGTCTTGCTCAGGACGTGAAAAGTTACCAAGGAAGTTCGTCATCCGAGGCAAAAGCCCCGAATGTCTCCTTGGTGAATACTAGGGCTGGAGCCACCGGCTCTTCACCCAGGAGTTCCTTCTGAACCTTAAGGATCTTCTCCTCGATGTCAGTGAACTCATTTTCCCATGGGTTCTCGATGTCATCGAAAGCCCATGGATCTACGGCTACGGCATTAGTGCACCTCTCGAGTGCGTAGAGGTTGCTAAGAACCTCTTTAACCTCGGAGAGGTCGTCAATGCCGTCGCAGATCCGGTCAAGGAGTGCGTTGATCAGGCGCACTGCCTCTTCGTTCGCCTGCTCTGCCTCGCGGATAGCGAGCAGAGTAGCGATGGAATCTGCAAAGAAATAACGGTTGTTGATATTATTGGTAGTCATAAGGCATAGCCCCTTTCTGCTGCGCGACGGCAGCTAAAACAAAAATAATGACCATAAAGTTGTACACTCTTTATGGCCTCGGCAGCATGCAATCCTGCATACAAGAAAGGGTATCAATAAACTATTATTAAATAGCTCATTGATACCCTCTATCTATGTAGGATTAGTAGCCCCATGCTATATATTCATAGATGGTGGCAAGAGCCTCAAAATAAGGGCTCTCTTCACCATCATATTCGGTATAGCAAAGGACGCAATCAATGGCGTTTTTCGCCTTGATTACATCCTTCTCGGACCTAATGCCTTGCTTCATGATAGCAAGGAGCTCATTAAGTCCGAGGCAGGACTCATAGTTCCATGACTCCTTATCTAGGATATCTGAAACTATTGCCATATCGTGGTAATTGATCATGGCGTAGCCTCCTTTCTGTCGAAGGTTGATATTAAGGGATATAAAGCCTCCCAGTAGGCTTGGTGGCATTATGCCGTCATGAATCTTTTACACGCTGCAATCCCTTGCAGCGTAATAGTTTCATGAAGCTTTCAGTACACCACAAAGCTCCCTATATGCTACGAAATAATCGCAACATATAAGGAGCTCTAGCTATACTGAAGACGCCAAGTTAATCACCAAGCCAATAGCAATAAAGGCATTTATGTGGACATCTGCCTTTATGGTTTAAGAGTTCAGTCTTGTTGCCGCAGCACATGCATGCAGCACGCTGATTGCTCTTGCCCCGCGCATCGTCTGGATTCAAGTCGCAAAGCTCGAAGTCCAGCTTGGATACGCAGCCGACCTGGTGCCGGGTATTTTCGGCGCAGGATTCAAACCTGCAACCGAATTGCTCAGCTTTAGCGCAGAACCCGTTGACAAACTCATCGAGCAGTCTAGGGTCGGCTTCACTGAGCCCCGGAGGGATTACCCTGATAGCTTTCTCAAAACGTGGCCGGATATGCCGGTACACGTCGAGCCAGCTATAGCGGAAGCGGCGAAATCCTAAAGTATAAGCTTTGCGGATTACCGCTTTCGCTAGGGCGATCCCTTTTGGCGTTGGGAATATCGGATCCACCCTGATCACGCAGTGATCTTTCGGCAGGCCAACCTCTTGCAGGAAGTTGACGAGCTGAGTCAATCTCTGCTCATAGGGTGGAACCCCAGGCTCTATCGCAGTTCCGCCATACCCGGTGGTAGTGGCGTGGAACACGATACGGGAGGCATATCTTTTGATAGCCTCCCGAGCCTGGAGTGACCGAGGGAGGGATTTCGAGATAAGGATTGCTGCAGCAACCTTATTATTCTCGAATGCCGCAATCCATTCATCATGGAAAGCGACATCTCCTCTCTCGGTTATCCCGAATTTGATCGGAGTGTTATTTGCCATAAGGCATCACTCCTTTCTTTGTTGTTTCGGGGATTGATCAATTCCCCTATAACACGGCTGCTTTTTGTTTATGGGAAGCATAACCCGGAAAGCCGTTTCGTCGCAATTTTCAGCGACTCATCGGGGAGGCTCCTACGTCCTCCGACGGCATGAGCAGTTTAACGTCTTGCTCAGGACGCGAAAGCGGTGATCAGAATGGAATATCCTCATCGAGGATCTCCGGGCCGAAAGGCTCAGAGACCTTAGTGGCGAGAACAATCTCCCCGCCGAGGATTTCCCTCTTGATATCCATGAGCGTCTCATGGATATCAAGAACCTCGTGTTCCCATGGGCAGACGATATCATCGACTGCCCATGGAGCAGTATTTTGCACCGAGGTGAGCTGCTCAAAATAGAGCAACTCACCGAGGCAGGCATCCACCTCTTCCTCGGTTTCAATGCCCGCATTGAGCTTCGTTAGAAGCTTTTCAATGCAGGCAACTGCTTCAAGGTTCTCTCGCTCCTCCTCGCGGAGGGCGATCAAGGTGGCAACGGCATTGTTAATAGTAGTGGTAGTCATAGCAGACTCCTTTCTGCTGCACGACGGCAGCTAAAACAAAAATAAACCATACAGCTATTGGCCTAATAGCTGTATGGTTTCGACACTGTTTCGTCGCAATTTTCAGCGACTCATCAGCGGGGCTTATAAATCCCCGGACAGCGGAGCAGTTTAACGTCTTGCTCAGGACGCACTGGATTAGAGCACGGAAAGGCCATCGCAGCCGATGACCCTTCCCTCGTTATCCCGGAGCAAAGGCCCCGGGATAACGAGATCGCTACGGTCTGGGCAGGCCGCAGCAATAAGGCGCGATACTATAAGTACCACGCCCTCCTCCCTTTCGGGAAGGTCAACGACCTCCCCGAAAGTCTGGCGAGTAACGGCAATGCCGTTAATCTCGCCGATGACCTCCTGGCGCTGTGCGCAACGCGCAACAACGCCAGAAGCGGCAATATCGATCACCCCTGCAGGGGTGACGATATTGATGGTGTGTGGGGTCAGGTTTACAAGGCGTGCCATAAGGCATACCTCCTTTCTGGGCCGTAGCCCGATAGAGGAAGGCTCTCTAGTGTGCACAGAGCTTTCCGTGAATAGTTTCGTGCACAAGCAAGCCCTCAAGTAAACCGAAAGGTCTGCTTGAGGGCTTAATCTACACGAAAGAGAACAGATTAGCGGCCGCTAATCTGTTCTCTCACTTCAATATTTTGAGCATGGAAGCCGTTTGCGCGGCCTCCCTGCTCAAAATCGGCTCCGAAGAGCCAAATTGCCTCCTCTGAAGAGGAGGCAGAGATATCGTACTCGAAGGTTTTCCATCCTGGGGTAACTTCCCCAATAACTGTATAAAACTTCTTAGTCATAGTAATTCCTCCTTTGGAATACCTCATCTGCTTTTTCGCAGCTTATTGGCTGATGCCGAGCCGTCGGTCGTGGCACATCCACTTGGAACCGACAGCACATGACTGTGGCATCTACGCAGTAGCATAAGCGATTGCTCGGCATATGCGTTTTTAACGACGGGTGCGATGAGCCGTCGTGAGGCCGCAAAAACGGTCTCGTAAAGCTCTTATTGGACGCAATCCTTTGCGTCCATGGCGTAGTACTCTTTCGAGTTACGCCTAAGAGCTTGGTTAACACGGCTGCTTTTTGATAACGCAGAAGCATAACTGCGGAGGGGAAAATCCCTCGTAAAGCTCTTATACGCCGCAATCCCTTGCGGCGAAAGAACTTGGTTATATCTCGAATTCTCGGCAAAGGAAAAACCTTTGGATTGAGAAAACGAAATAACGGTAGTTTTACATCATTTCGGATGGAGGAATAATTTCCTCATAAAGCTCTTATACGCCGTGGTCCCCCACGGCGAAAGAACTTAGTTATACTCACGAAATAGCTTAAGAAGCACCCAATAATCGCATAATTGCAACGGGTACTGTAAGCTATATCCGTGAGTCCGGCTTATCATGCTTCGTCTTCCCTTTCGTGGCGGTGCCAAGGCCCGGAGCCCCGGAGGGGTCGGCGCAGAAGGAAGAGCGCAGCGATGACGCCGGAGCCGAGGGCCGAGCGTTAGCCGATAAGTCACAGCATTCAAGCATCCCGCCTTGCGGGGGCGCAGATTGCGTGACGTTCGGCGACGCTCGTTCCAAACGTGGGTCGTCCTGCCGTGCAGGCGACGGATGTTTGGAACGAGGGGAACGCGAGGCCCCGGAGGGCTGGACGAGGCGTCCGTCGTGTTACAACGACAGCCGTCTCGCGTGTAGGACAACAGCGGTCACGCGTGTCCCGCCACAAAAATATGGCCACTACCCTTACGAGTAATGACCATATTCAGCCCACAATCTATTGTATTTCGACGGCAAAAACCATCAAAATACAATATTATAAAAGACACTAAGAATAGTCTTAATATCCTTTATAATATTGTATTTAAATGATATAATAATACTATCAATATATTAAGGAGGGATCTACATGATAGACGAAATTGAATCCTGGCTTCTTTTTGAAGAAGGTGAACTAACTCCGGAGCAGTATGAACGAATGGAGCAAGATCAGATTCGAAGGGAAACAGAAGAAGAAATGCTTCGCGAAGAACGTGAATTTTTCATCGAAGACGATATTCCCCCATTAGACGAGATATACGGCCCAGACTATCCGGACGATCTCCCTCTTGTTGAAGAATGGATAGAACCAAGAGGAGAAAATCTCGAATACGATGATGATATTCCGTTCTAATTCCCCATCAAAAACTAAGAAACAAAATTGTGCCTACGATAATACGAAATGCATTATCGTAGGCACTTTTTATCTCTTAGCAACCAAGGAGTTTGTTGCCATTACTTTTTTGTAACGGTAACGGCGACAAGCTCCCTGATCATGATGATCTTCTTCTGGTACATTGCCTTACCGTCCTTGGTAGGTGCGGCTACAGTTGCACCGGTCTCGCTCTGAGAGGAGACGATGAAATCTGCACGGCAGTCCTGCCCCAGGTGGACGAGCTTGCCGTTGGCATTACGCCCCTCTCGCCCAGAGTAGAACCAGTCTACATACCTGGACTCAGAGGCAGTAAGGTTGACAAGCTTCTCCTTGTCCCCACACATCTTCTCCTTGGAAGGGAGATTAGTGTAGAGAACCTCGTCCTTCTCAGTGCCCCATGCAAACTGTCCGTAGAGGGACGCATTTGCAGCACCGTAGTCCTTGCGGTAGCAAAGACTGGTGTGACAAGCACTGCCTGCTACATTCACAGGAATACCCTTATTGTATTTAGGGTTCTTGTTGGAATAAGAACGATATACAATAAACTTCCCATCGATAGCAGGGATAGGGAAGGCCTGCTCCACGGTACGAGCAACCACAATGTTGTGATCCTCATCGTGGCAAACTGCCCACTTGCCGTTGACCTTTTTGTTGGTAACAACGACAACACCGGATTCGGTGATGCCAATACCAGCGGAGAACTCAACATTCTCGGTCCAGGCAGCAGCAACAGCACCCAGATGCTCATCGGACACAGTGGCCTTGTAGCCAAGGAGGCCGTTGACCTTGTGACCGCACTTGGTCTCAATGTCATACAGGCTCTGGATCTGCTCCTCCTTCAGGACGCCACGGAAGCGGGAAGGAGCCTCGTACCCTGCCTTTGTGATCTGCATTGATGCGCGGAGGCATGCAATGTACATCTCAGCAGGAGTTGCCATCTCGCCACCCTTCTTGTCACGCTGACGGAACAGCATGCGTACGGTGTTGGCAAAATATGGCTCCAAGGCCTTCTTGTCGGCATTCTCCATCCAAGAAGCGGTACCATAAGCGCCCTTCATGAAGCGGAGATCAGCTTCGACAGCGCCATTAGGAGCACCTTCACCGGCAAGGCCAAAGCCACTGCTCATGAGGCGACTCTCCTGCTCGGAGCACCATGGCAACTGGGCAGCAAAGTCAAATTCGGCGTTGAGCCTGGTGATTGCATAATCTACCAGCTCACGACGAATAGTAGTGGTTACACCTTCGATGATGTAATCACTATCCTTGCCACCCTCGAAGAGGCTCACCTCTACGCGGTAAGGGACACGCTCCCCTGCCTTCTCGTCCTCGCGCTTTACTTCAACCTCGAAAGTGCGATTGTCGAGAGATACCACGCGACGGTACTGCCTGCAAGAAGTAAACTCCTTAGCAGACACCCTGTGACCCTCTACATCGTTGCCAAAGATGCAGCCGAGGAGACCAGAGAATACTACCTCTGCGGTCTTGTTGACATCAATGCCACGACCGATAACGGAAGGGCAAGATGCCATACAGTCCAGGATATATCCACGGAGAGACTCCACAGACAGATCGGACTGATAGAACCGCTCAGCGGCCTCCTTGACCTCGGCATTGCCGATGGAGGTCTCATACTGGTTATAGTACGTAACCTCATAACGGCCACCCTTGCCAGCCTTGTAGCCCAGGTGCTTGGCCATAGGTTTAACGAAGAACTCGATTATATCCTCGAGAACCTCGTCACTCTCAAACCACAGATCAGTGATAACTGTCTTGTGGTTATCGAGAACGCCTACGCCATCAGGGAAGGAGCGCTTGCCGTACTCGTCCTTCTGGCCAAAGATACCATCCACACTGAACAGCATGAACCGTTCTGGGGTGAACTCGCCAGCACGGAGCTTGCGGCCGTTACCCTTGTACGCAGGGATCTCACTGATGCCCTTAACGTCAGAGCGCAGCATAGCCACGTACTCTGGGTCGTAGTGGATAACGACACCATCTCCGTCAAAGTCGGAGCCACCGGTCTGGTTGTTCAGCTTCTTGTCGGCTGGAACAACCACGATACCGGTGCCCATAACGGAGAACCAGAGCTTGGCCCATTCCAGACCGGCAACAGAGATCTTACCATCCTGAGCCAGACGGCTGAGGCGGATAAGGATCTCGTGGATGCCGACGGTACGGCAGCTATAGTGCTCCTTGCTGAAAGTCCTCGGGTTACGAGTAATCTCGGCATCGGCACGGTAGCCCTTCTCCGGATCGAAGATCTCACCGTTGTTGAGGAGTTTCACCCCATACAAGGCGTGGATCGGATCCTGGATCATGCGCTTGTAGCTGCCATCCACCTTGAAATTCAGCTTAGAGATATCCTTGATGATACCCTTTGCTGCATTTTTCAAGGCACTTTCCCGGTAGAACCGGTTGCCGTCGGCATACTCTGGCACGATATTACGAATAATATCTGCGCCGAAACCGTTAGGGTCAACCACACCGGAGTGCATCTCCAAGGCCCGGGAAATCACATCGTCAACGTGGCGCTTGCCAACCTTTTCGATGTACTCCTTGAAGCCCTTCAGATGCAGGCCGTGCAGAACATCCTGCTTGTTCAGCTTGGCCTGTGACCCCTCTGGCACCATGGCGACCATGATGTCGAACTCCTCATCATTCTTGAAAGGAGTTACGACCTTCATGGCGTTCTTGTCCAGGAACACCACTGGATCGCCGTTGCCGGAGATATATACGCGGCCCTTCTCCAGCTTGCCATCACGGCTGAGGGCATAGAACTCCTCATGGGACACGCGGATAGGCGCGTGCTTGCCATCGAGAGAGCCTACGCGCTCCAGCATGAGCACCAAGGTCAGAGGAATCAGCATGCCCTTGGAGATCATGCCGCCGACGCCTCTGAACTGGGTGTTGCAGCTGAGAACGTCATGCTCGCTGAACTCAATGCCAGTCAGGGCGGTCAGGGCTTCAGCCAAAGCTTTGGCGCTTACGAAGCCCTGGCCGTCGGCAACCATGTCACCCTCGCCGTTTTCACCAAATTCACCCACATAGTAGGCGAAAGTGGTGCCGGAGATGACCCGGGTGGCTGGCGTCAGCATCAAGGACGCGCGGCCCGCCATCTTGAAGATCTTGCTGTAATCCATTTCCTTGGATGCAGCAAGCTGCTCCTTAATGGCGGTCAGGGCACCGCGGGTGAAGGTATTAATATCCCTTGCCACACGGTTACGGCCACGGGCCTCGGCAGCGGCCTTCTCCTTAGCATCGGAGAAACTCCACGGGTTCTCGTTGTCTTCACAACGGAACGCATAGAACTTCTTGTTCCTCTGCTGGGAAGGACCGGCCCAGCAACCGTAGAAATGGGTCAATCTTGCACCCTTACGGTTGATATACCTATCAAGGTACTCCTTGTAGGCATTGAGCCCTTCCTCTCCGATAAACGAGAACTGCTTGGAGAACTTCTCGTTAACGGAGATGACCTCTGCGGTCAAGCCCTCCTCGTCTTCGAAATACAGGTTTACCTTGTTTTCCTTGGTTACCTGCATATCGAAGCCTCGGCGGGAGGCGATCTCCATCAGGCGCTCTGCCTTCTGGACGCCGAGATCACTAATATCAATGCTGATAACAGCATCGGTATAGATGTTCTCGGAGCCTCCATTGGAGACAGCCTTCGCCACCTCACCGTCAAGGTAAGTAATAGCGAATGGAGCCTTGGACATAAAATGTCTCATGGCCTCGCTGTCGCCCTGGGCCAGCAGAGAGCCGCTGAGGACGAACTTGCTGCCCTTTGCCAGCTCTTTAGCCCTTACCTGGCTGATCTTCAGCTCAGGAATAAAGAACTGCTTTGTAGAGATGCAGTTCTTCAGGGCTTTGGCAGCTGCAGTTGCCTTCTGCTTGGCCTCCTGCAAGGCAGCCTTTTCAGACGTAGCTGCTGGTTTTGCAGCAAACAGCTGTAAATCAAACTTAGGCATAGCCCACATGCTACCCCTCTTTGCCGCTCTTCTCTTGGCGACACGAGCGGCCTTGCGAGCCTTCTTGGCAGCCTTGGCAGCATCAGCCTCGCTCTCAGCAACCTCCAGCTTCTCAACGGTTACAGCCTCGCCCTTAACAGCCTTCTTGGCCTCGGCCTCGCTCTCAGCAACCTCCAGCTTCTCAACGGTTACAGTCTCGCCCTTAACAGCCTTCTTGGCCTCGGCAGCCTTCTTGGCAGCTTTGGTTTCAGCCTTTGCCTTGGCATTTGCCTCAGCCTTGGCAGCCCTTGCCTCGGCCTTGACAACATCTGCCTCAGCTTTGAGCTCCTTGGCCAAAACCTTGGCTTTTGCCAAGACCACCAGGGCCTTTGGCAGGCGGACTACTGCCGCATCAGCCTTGGCCTTAGCGAAAGCCTCAGCCTTAACAGCAGCCTCTACCTTGGCCTTGGCATCTGCCTTAGCTTTAGTGGCCTTGACCACCTCAGCCTTTGCTGCCTCAAGGCGCTTCTCGAGAAGCTTAACCTTTATGGCTGCACCGGCCTTGCCAGCCTTGGCGTCCGCCTCAGCCTTTTCGAGGCGCTCCCCGAGGGTCTCGACTTTTGCCTCGGCATCGTCAAGACGCCAAGAGGCAATGTCGGCCTCCTTCAAAGCGCGGGCTGCCAGGGTAAAGGCAATACCCTCCTCAAGAATGCCGAAAGCGTGATACCACGCCTCGGAGGTCGCCCAGAGGACAGCCTTCTTGGCGGCCTCAGCCTTAGCCTTGGCGGCCTCAGCCTTAGCCTTGGCGGCCTCAGCCTTAGCCTTGGCGGCCTCCAGCTTCTCAACGGTTACAATATCGCCCTCAGCAGCCTCCAGCCACTGTGCTGCCTGCGCAGCATCAATGGCTTTCCAGAAGGCCTTGGCCACAGCGGCCTTGACCTCCTTCAGGCCGAGACCAGTGGCCTTACGAACAGCCTTGTTTGCGTTGATCTTGCTTGCGCCAGCGTTTGCCTTGGAGGCAATAGCCCCCAAGACAAAAAGAAATGCCTTGGCAGCAATGACTGCCTTTGCCTCTGCCTTTGCCTTGCCTCCGGCAGTGGTCTTGCGACCTACCGCCTTTGCCAAGGCTTCTGCCTTGGCAAGGAGGCCAAGGCAGAGAGCTGCCCTGACCTCCCTCTTTCCGGCCTTCTTGGCCTTCTTGGCAGCAATAGCTGCCTTCTTGGCCTTCTTGGCCTTCTTGGCAGCCTTCTTGGCCGGGGCGGCAAGCGCCTCCCTGGCCTTAATTGCCCGATTAAGACGGGCAAAATTCCTTGTAGCCTTCTTGGCTGCAAGGGATTTACGGGCTGCCTTTGCAGCACCAGTGGAGTTAGGAACGATGTTTACAGCAGCTGCGCAGGGACGACGGAAGTCGCCCCAACGCTGTGGACCATCAAGAGTCATCTGGAGTCCAGTGTAAGCATTAATGGTAGCCATGATATCGGACTTGATAGTAGCCAGGTCATTCAGAGCCTTTACCATTGGAGTCAGGCAGTTGGTGGTGTAAGTAGACATAATAATCCCTCCTTCGAGATACCTCACCTGGTTTTTCCCAGGACTATTGGTCGGTGCCTCACTCTCCTGTAGTACATCTACATAATAGAGAGCGTATGTCCATAGACACCTCACGCAGTAGCGTATACGATTACTCGTAATACGCCTTTATGGTGGGTACGCTAAGCCACCTACCCTCCTGTTCTTTGAACAGGAGGGCTACGCTATGCTTTTACGTGCTGCGTAAAGCACGGGTTTTACTGCAGGTTTTCCTTCCTGTGAGCGTCTTATTTCTATACCGCCAGATTGCTCGCGTGGCGGTCGGGCTCCCTTCCCTCGTGTACGACAGCGGTCACGCGTGTCGTTCCACAAAAAAGGGTCAAAAGCCCCAGCTAAAAAAGAAAAGCTGAACACTCTTCTTTTTAGCTCCCTCTGCATTTCTAATGCGGGCTTGGGACCGCCATTGGCTGCATTAAGCTAAAAGAGCGCCTACATATAGTAGACGCTCTTAAAAAATTAAACTTTCATATGCACTACACTATCTCCTTTCTCGGATCCTGTTTTTAGATATATTTTCAGTATTCAAAGAATACATCAGGGTTATTGACCGCAGTCAACGACTTCTTGCTAAAAAGAAAGTCCCCTATATCCCCCGGGGCTCAATCACAGGAAAACCCCTTCAAAGGTAGGATGGCTTGGCATTACATTCAGTATTCGCCATCCTAAAAAACTCCATGTCCCGAGGATTTCATGGAAGCAAATCTACGTGGATGTCGTAGATTTTTTACCCCGATTTTCTAACGCGAAACCTTGCCAGATCCGGTACGGAGAAAAAAGCTATACACTATAAGCAGTTTTTAATGAAAAATTGCAGGTGGTTGGTGAACCTACTATGCTGCTTCGTTTTGGTATAGCGACATTTCTTCGTAGACTCCGGTCTATCCAGCTTGGCTCCGCGAGAGGTGGACCACTTCTCTTTGCGTTTAGACATTATAAAATGTCATGGTCTCCCCGCAAACTGTTTAGCTCAGTGCGGGGTTCACTTAGCCCGCCCTATCTCAGGCGGACTGATACCGAGAGTATCATTGACCACCACCTCCTTTCTTAGAAGGGAGGCTGCCCTTCTCGGTAAGAACACCCCTGCATACGAGTTTGCCTTTTTCAGACAGCTCGTATACCGGTATGTTATACCGGGCAGAAAGGAGACGGACTGGACCTCTGAGTTTGCCGCTCAGACACTCAAGGTTGCCGTAAACGACAAAACCCTTGACATAACAGCCACCCTTAGCATCCAACCATGCTTCGGTATGGTGCCTGTCCTGAGCAGTTCTCGGCCCTTTGGTCTTACCGTCGACGCCATTTTTAAGCAGACCGGTATTTCCTACATAGTAAGAATGACAGTCATGCTTAAAACGGCGATAAATCTTACGGTTATCGACCATACATCCTATGTGCACTTGAGAATGATTATAAGGTATACAAGGAATATACCTACCATTAAAGGCCATAACCTCCTCGCAGGCGGCGGTATCTCTGCGGTTAATCTCGAACTCGAGAGTAGTACGCAGATCACACTTGCCCCGCCTGAATGCACCCATCCAGCGGATGTACAATTTAGCCATCTCCTTTCACCTCCTTTCTAAAACAGAGATTGGCACGGCTGCTTTTTAACATGGGAAGCATAACCCGCGGTAGTTTAACGTCGTTTCGGACGCCGCGCTGTGGCGGTCGGATATCTAAATCCTAACCCACCGGGGGCTAAGAATATCATTAGATATCCATAAATAAGTTAATACTTCCTCCCCTCTCAATTCGCAAAATCCTCCCTATATAGCGAACACTCATTCCCTATCCCTCCTCACTCACTTCCTCGCTACCGCTATTCACCCCACCTTCGCTCTAAAATTCCGCACTAAAAAAGAGCTCTACATAAAACGAAGCTCTTAGTTATTAATCGCAATATATACTTTTCATCGGCAAAATAAAAAACTCTCGTATAGTCGTATCTCATTAATAGAACTATGCGAGAGCTTAAAAGTATTAGTTTTAGCTATGCCATCCATAGAATGCATCGTGTGCTGCCGTTATCTTATGGTGTAAATCGCTTGGAATAAGCACCATATTTTCCGGCGAATCCGCTCCTCCTTGGCTAAGAGGTACTATATGATGCACCTCATATCCATCGTGTTCTGATATTCCATGCATATTAAGAAAATCATTTACAGCCGTCATATTCCTATCTATATCTGAATAGTGAGTAGTATTATCCAATTCACCAAGGCTTATTAGCTGCTGTAAGTCGTAATCATCGTCACCAATGTATACGCCATTATCAATATAAGGGATATTGTCTACATCTATCATTGGATATAAGCAATTTACAGGAGCTACTTCAGAGGACAGTAATCCTATCTCATGCCACATTGCGGCAGTAATGAATACGCCTAGTGCAGTCGTTATACCATATTCATAGAGTCTTCTTTTTGATTCGTTGGATAGTTTATCCCAGTTAACATAATAATAACGACCTGTTTTGGCAAGGGTTTTTACTCCTTTTGCTGTCCTCGTGATTCTTTCCTTGCCGACATTATAAGCTATCCTACCTCCTTTTTTGATTGTATCTGTATCTTTGGCTATAGCTCCACCTACAACAAGAGTTCCGGCTCCAATTAATTGCATACTATCTCTTGAAACTGCAATTAATGATTTTCCTGCAACTTCTGTTATTCTTGCGGCTATTTGGCCAGCTATCTTTACGTGTTCATCTATCTTGCCGCTGTTTGTGTACTCGATACATTTCTTATCCAGGTTTTTTGCGGCATCATTTATATGGTCTAAAGCATTTTCGATTAGAGACTTTGAATGAAACGGAATTTTATTACCATACTTGTCGGTTCTATAAAATGTATTCATTTTCATGGCATTATACTCCTTCCATGTTTATTATACTCTCGATAACGTCATCAACATATTCTGGATGAACTTTCTTTAGCTCTGTACATAATGCCTGAATGCTTATATCTGCCATATTCATAGTTTCGCAAATCTTGTTAAAGTATCGAGGACTATGAGCATGAATAAGGGTATAGACTAACGCTTTCCAAACTCTCGATATATTCATAGTCTTAACTTTTTTAAGGTAAGAGTCATTAACCTGGAGTCCTACTTTTAGCCATGTTTCTATGTATTCCCAGTTTGGATTTCCGGCGGCATCAACCAAACCCTCTCGTGAATAGGACATAAACACTGGATGATCTATCGTCACCATAAGTTGAATAGTAAATTTCGCAGCAACTATACTTCTTCCCTTCTTGATCTTTAATTCGTTTATGTCAGCAGGATCGGAATTAAACACAAAAGAGAAGGGAGCATATACATTATTGTTAATGTCCTTTATCGCTAATGCGATTACGCGTTTAAAGTAGTCTTTCGTGGATAAATCTGTGCTTGGTTTTATTCTGTCCATCAGAGTGTCAAGGGGTATAATAAATTCATAAGTATTATCTAAATGTCCTCTTTTTCGCTGTTCTCCAATAAGGGCTATAAGATAATCGGATAGAGGCATCGAATATTTGGATCTCATATTGAGATAATAGAGTTTGTTTATCTTGAGTTCCGGTAAGTTCATAATATATTGGGCATAGTACTTTTGATATCTTACGCCAGATTCTAAATAGATTTCACCAGAGTCTAGGTTAACATCTATGAAGTCGAAGAATGCCATAGCTCCGATATGTAGTTCATTATTTGAGTCAGTATATTCTACGGAAATAGATGGCACATTCTTTTTCATGGCTTCTACAACATTCGAGATTATCTTCTTGAAATCTGATGGGTTTTTTACGCCGCGATCCTTTGCGAGTTCCTTTATCGAGAGTATAAAAGACATTGGCCTGGTTATGTCTATTGAGGAATCTGCTTCTAGTCGTTCCTGGATGCGATATCGGATTTCGGCAATAAGATAATTCTCCACTTCTGTTAATGCTCTATTCATAACGCCCTTCGACATAGGAATATTGGAGAAAAGCTCCATCTGCTGATATTCTTTTTGCCTTGGTGTTTTCTTGGCCTGCGAAACAAGCTGATACAATTTTTTCGGCATATATAAACAAGCCCCTCTCCTGCTCACATACTTTTTGTCTTATGATAACAATACAACAAAAGAAGGACTGTAGTCAATACTAGGTAAATGTCCTCTAAAAACAGTGATTTCGACTGGTTAGAGATATTTCGTAGTTATTCTTCTCTACGTACTATATGTATACTAAGTAGAGTATCAAATAAGACCACTACATTATAAGTTTTAACATAATAAGAAGCGATGGTTTTGCCGCCGAACCCTTGAAAATACTGGATTTGTGGTGGACATTTAGATAGCATATGGGACATTTAGATATGATTTTCGGGGACATTTAGATATTAAAAGGACATTTAAATAGTTTAAGTGGGACATCTACATAGCATATGAGGACATTTACATAGCTAGTTTTTCACAAAATGTGGATAACTTGTTGATAACCCTGTGCGTAACATTTTTATATACAGTAAAATAAAGGGATTTCGATATATTGCAGGACATTTAGATAGAGTACCTATTTAAATGTCCTCTTTTTCTTTATAGGGACATAAAAAATGTAGATGGATGTCCCATTAGAAATCGTATCGGTATATCCGGTATTATTTCGAGTAATTGTCCCCTTGAGAGATATATCGTAAATTATTGCGATATTAATGTACACAAAAAGAGAAAGAGAGAATTTTAACTATGGAAGAAAATGTAACTCATGAAGTTGAGAACAAGGCTGATGCACAGCAGGCAAATGGAACTGCGGCAGAAAAAGACAATATGGATGTTTACCATACTCTGGTTATCACTGAAGAAATCGGCAAAGAACCAAAAGTCTTTAACGGTGATGTGGTATTTAACATTATTATCGACAAGGAGAAAGACGATGTTGGAGCTATCGAAGGGGTTCTGGTTACAGAGATTTTCTTTGATACTACTGAGATTTATCAGCTCGATTCCTGGAGATTCTGCCTTAACCATGTGTCCGTAAAAGAGATTCAGTGTGACACTACGAGTGATTTTGTTAAGTATATCTTTACCGCTAAGACATTTGCGGCAAAAGCATAAAAATATAATGTAAGGATGATGGAGGTGAAATTAAGATTTGGCTAGATCAGCAAATTCTAAACATACAGCAGAAAACGTAAGAAAAGCGAGAGAAGCAAAGAAAAAGATTGAGAAGCCAGAAGTTATTACTGCTGGCAATATTGATATCGACACTGGCGAAAAACTGACGACTACTGGCGAGGAAGACGATATCGACGTAAGAAAGAAGTATAAGCTTGAACTCGTAAGAGAAGATGGTACTCCTATGTCTTACGATGAAAAGCTCAGTGGCTTTTATAAGCTTATGGAGTCCCAGAGCGTATGGGGCGCGAATAAACTATTAAAGAATTCCGTACAGGCCGCCATGACCATGATATCTACGAAGACAGGTATGTATGGAAAGATTCCTATTTACTGTAAAGGCGAGAACTGTCCATACAGTGAAAGTTGTGGACTCGTTACTTACGAGATTTATCCGAAAGGTCAGGCCTGTCCTATCGAGATTGCGTTCATAGAACGGCAATGGGCAAAGTATAGTGCTGAGTTTGATTTATCTGCGGACGATGCCACTGATGAGGCATTGGTGATAGAGATTATCCGTATGGAAGTCTATATGGAAAGATGCACAGCACTAATGAGCAAGGAGCTTTCTCCTGTCCAGCTTGAAATAGTTGGTATGACGGAAGACGGCTCCCCTATTCAGTCTCCATCTGTATCTAAAGCAGTAGAAGCCTACGAGAGATTCTCCCGAATCCGTAATAAGAACTATGAGCTTATGCTCGCAACCAGAAAAGACAAAAGCAAGACTGGCGGCGGCAAAGCAGAAAAAAGCATTATGGATATTATGGCTGAAGCTGAACAGATGGACGACTTCTATAAGATTGAACAACGCCCTGACTTTATTGAAGGCGTTGATAATGCGTGAAAATAATTGTAATGAAACGGAGTTGAATATATTATGGGTGCATTTACTGACGCTATATTTGACGCAGCAAAAAAAATGACAGAACGAGGTACTTCTGCTATTTCCAGTGCTTCCGGAACTTCTGCTACTATTCTTAATGGCCCTAATTCCTTGGCTAGAAATTTATTTGAGTCTTCTAATAACACAGAGGCTTGGTATAAAATGGTAATGAACAAAGGCACAAAAGATGAGTGGCGGTTATCTGGTGCTAGAGTCGCAGCAACTGGTGCTGGTCTTAGTGGTGCTGGACGTATTTTGAGTGGCGGCGGCATATACAAGGATAGAGATGGAAATACTGATATTATCGGTATTCCATTTATCTGATACGAAGGAGAGATGGGATAAACATATGGCAGCATCATTAGCCGGAAAGCTATTTCTTAAACGAGTCAAGGATGCGGCAAAAGCATTGCCCGGTGAAACTGCTCGTGGCTTCAAATCTCCTATGACTTCTACTGTCGATACTATTGCTACTGCTGCACAAGGATTAGTAAAAGAAGCTCCTGATTCACTGCTTGGATACGAATTGTCTGGTTTTGGTAAAGTAGCAGCGTTTGGAGCTTCTGGTATTGCAGCAGTATCTGGAGCGGCGGCAAAAAGAGACCAAAACGATATGGGAATGATTACTGGTCAAGTAAGACGAGCTGTTCCTTCATATGCTGCTTATATGCCGCAGCAACGTATGGGAGATATATCAGGAGGAGCCACAGGAGACTTGGTATTCTCTCTTCATAATCAACGAGGAGGAGGCCATGTATAAAACGATATGGGCGTAACAAGTAAGATATTAAAAAAAGCAGCGGGCGTAGACGGCAAACTTGGCTGGGGCACGGCACTCAATGTCGGCGTCGGCGGAATGTTCGCAATCTCCGAGTATAACGATTCTCGTGAGGAAGGCAATGGTGTAATAGGTTCTGCCCTATCTGCGGCAGGAGATTTTGCCATAAGCAATATGGTCGGCGTTGTTCCATATATGGCTATGAGTATTATCCCGGCAGTCGCAGAAGGGGCTGTTGACGCCTATGACGCCATTAATCAGTATGGACGTAGCTTAGATAGAATGAGTACAGGAACTCCATTTATGAATTCTACATTTGTAGATACGCAACAGACCTATACAATGAGACAGGCGGGAATGAATTTGGCAAAACAGAGTAAATATAACATTCAGCAAGCTATGCTTGGTGATGAAGCTAGAATGACTTACAGATAGGAGGTGAAGATATATGGAAGAAGAACCACGCATTGCCACAGTAGGTGACGTAATTAAATTTGGAAAGATGGCAGTCTCTGTAAATAATGGATATATAACGCATGCACAAAATGACGCTTTAAGTGCTATGTTTAAAGATAGAGAAAACTTCACTGTCGAAAATCTTGAAGATTTTTATAACAAATCCATAGTATATGCCAATGGAGAGCGACAACTATTACGAGATGCTGTTAGAAGCAATAAGACACTAGCGGAAGGTTATACTGGATACAACTTCGGAAAAATAGACAATTTAACTTTTAACCAAAAAGTAGCAGCTAGTTTTATGGGTCCACAGCACGTCTACGGAGCGATATCATTACCTATTCAGACTGCTCAAAACATAAAAGATGGGTATGCTGCAGCAGCGGATGAGAGCTATGTGGCACAAATAAGAGAACAAGACAAACGAGTATTTACAGCACCTGATCCAGATGATTCTTATGGTATATATGGCGGAGAAGACAATTTTGGGGAAATGCGAAATACTATTCCAAAAAATTATTATGAAGAACCGCCAAAAACTAAAAAGCCAAGAGAACACATCCCGATACAAGGCTTAAATCCAGCAAAAGCATACGATCCAGATGATTTTTTTGATTTAGAAGAGCCGGATTTTGGTCCGGTTTATGATGAAAATTTTACTCCTAAGTATCACCCCACAACCAAAAACGCCCCAACACCTCTTCAGCTCCCTCCTCCTAGCAGACCAGCAATATCATTGTCGCCTCATACTGTTAGGAGTGGGCAAGCTTCAGAGAGGATAGATTTTTATGATGCGTTTATAGAAAAAAAGAATGCAATTACAGAAGTGTTCGGAATAATTGGACGAACACTGAAACAAGGCGTTAAAGAAAAAATAACCGGGGCTTTCTCAGAAGCAAAAGGCGCTTTTCTCGGCGGAGTTTCATTATTAAAAGACGACGTCGGAAGCAGAACAGCTCATGCAAAAAACGTCTTTCAGGAAAAATGGAAAAGCGCAAAAGAATACCTTGGACTGGCATCGTCACCCCCTACTTATGTACAAAGAGGTCTTTTTACGCCTGAAGAACGAGCCGCTACTGAGGCTGCCAGAGAGCGGCAAAGGCTCGATGGAATTAAAGTAAAACATAAACGCATTCGCACTGGGCTTTTAGAAAAAACTAAAGACAAGTTTAAAGACGTAACCAGTAAAATAGACGCATTAACTCCAGAGCTTGAAAAAGCACAGAATTCTTTTTTGGGTAAAAAGGGTTCAAAAGGCTATAAAACCAGAGAGCAAGCTCTTGGTATGCTTAATAGCGATAAAGCCAGAGAAGAAGCAAAAGCTTTTTACGCTCAAAAAGTAGAAGATGCAAAGCTATTAGGAGAAAAGTTTGAAGTTACAGAAGACATGATAACAGACAGAATGTATCACAATGTTAAGGATAAATACAAGCTGTCTAAAAATGAAATGTCTAAATTAAAAACGATAACAGAAAAACAGGGTGAACTTCAAAAGCTGGCGAAAGAAAAAGCAAGGCTTACTAGGCATCTTAAAAACTATAATGACCATGGACGTTTTACTCGTAGCACAGGTGTTATTGGCGAAGCGGCAGAAAAAGCAGCTGAAAGTGGTTGGAAAGGAAAAGCTGCTATCTTTGGTGGCGTAGCTGCTGCAGCTTTAGCTACTGTAGGTATAGGCTCTTTAATGATGTCTGGCGGTCGTCAATCTAATAGTAATCTATATAATCCTTATCAAGCTATGTATTAATTGTGATATAATAATA
>CAVEFV010000158.1:0-22261 GCA_963615025.1 Firmicutes bacterium CAG:95
TCAAAGGAACAGGCAGGACAACCGTTACTCTTTATCAGATTCAGTTTCACACTCTCGCTCGCAAGCACATGATCAAACAGACTAAAGCCATAGTCACCACTGAATTTGTGCAGCTTGATATAGAAATAAGAGTGTATATAGTTGCCGTCACTGTCCTTCACATCGCTGTCATTTCCGTCAAAGGCAACATCCGCTATCTCACCAAACAGTTCTCCATCCGAGTTCTTGATTCCGTTGATAGTAGGCTTGATGTCGTCATAGGTCACACTGCCTTGATGGGGATTACCTTCCTTGTACTCGTTCGCAAAAGTATAATAGTTCCCGCTTCCGTCTGGCAGAAGGTGAGTGTTGTTCTGCGCGTAATAGAAACGTTCTGCACCCTTGCTGCTTCGATATATACTTGGCATCAATACAGAACTTGGGTCAATCCATTCATGCCCGGTAATTATTACACTTGCGGCCTTGTCTATGTTCGTTATCGCAGTCAGTTTTACACCTCCTGCATAGTCCTCTTCTTGCGACATATAAGCCTCATAACTACTCGTGGCATACATGTCATCGCTTGTATTCTCAAAGGTAATGCCGCAGTCCGCTGCCTTGATTTGGGTCTTTCCATCCTGCGTGCAGACATAATCCCCTTCTGTGTTCTTGATAGACAACGTTACGCTACCGTCAAAAGAAAAGAATGCCTCGCCATTATAGTGGTCTACCCCTTCTGGCAATTGAGTGCCGCAGAAAAACTGATAATCTATATACGCCTGCACCTCATACGTTCCATCTTCATCACAAATATATTTGTTGTCCAGGTCGTTTTTCGTCTCAGAAATACCATTCTTGATAATTTTGAATCCCAATCCGCTAAACCTACACGAAATCCCGTCGTCGCCGGTATACTTTGTTGAGGTTTGAAGCTGAGACAAGTCCAACCTGCAATTTGGGACACATAGAAATTTTGCAGAAATGGTAAGCGTTCCGTTGTCACCCGGTTTGTTGCCAATATCCTCGTATGCTTGCCCCTTTTCGCTTGTTCCTGTCCTGACTGGAAACGATTCTGAAAAACCTTCCGTGCTGATTTTGCTCAGTACATACGCTGTGTTGTATGCATTTGCCGCTCCGAATTTCTTTTGCAGTGTTCCTAAGTCAACAGATACGTTCTCTTTTGCAATATTCTCTGTCTCGAACACTGCCTCACCATATTCGTCATCGTTCGGGTAATAATACGGGATGTTGTCCGACGAACCGTAGCCGGTTATCATGTCGATGGCCTTATAGTTGGCATTCTCCTTGCTCACGCTCAGTAGTGCGTCATCCCTTCCGTATTTGATGGGGGTTGCAGTCAGGTCATTCTGCACCTTTCCCACATGGCACACATTCCCCACCCAGTAGTAATCCAGCTCATAGGTGGTATTGATAAGCTGCAATACCTCCGTCATATATTCATCCTCAAAACTCACTTCATGCACATCGTCCGTGGCATAGCCGTCATCTATCACCACATAATATCCCTTGTCCGTACCCGATGGTCTATAAAGGCCGCAGTACGCCAGCGAACTGTTGATGCGTGCCACAAACTCCGATATGTCGCCACCAAAAGTGAACTTGGTCTGATTACTCCTGTATTTGTCGCCTGCCTGTGTACCCGTGCCCTCGCTCACCACGTCAAAGAACAATGTGTTATCCAGTACCTCCCTTCTTGATGTAAAGGTGATTTCGTGCTTGTAGAGCAGGGTAGAGTTGTCCTTCGAACTGCTCGGAATACTGGTCACATAGTACCGTTCTCCGTTCAGCTCCACATACTCGTCCTTGGTCCACACCTTGTCCAGTGGGGTAGGGTAGTATATCGTTGCCGTGATGGTGGGCGCACCGCCCATGCGCTTGCCGTCATAGGTATATTTTCCTACCTTGGCGGCATCCGTGGTAGAGGGGAAGTATTCCGCATTCCCGTCCACTTCGCGTTTGATGTATAATGTCTCTGCCTTCATTGCTCAATGATATTTTGGTTCCCGTTCTCTCCCTGCGCCTTCTTTGCTTCCTGTGCCGCCTTCTCCTCGCAGTCTATCCTTACCTCCTCGTCAGGGGCAGATACCGTATTCTTCTCTATACCAGTCTTCTTCGAGATAAGTCCGCTGCCTTTCAGTGTGCAGAGCATCTGGTTCCATGTACTCTCGTCGAATGGTTGCCAGGGCTTGAACGAAGTACTGATATTCATCTGTCCGAACTCCGTGATGGCAGTCGGATTCTCGCCGCTCGCTACCAACTGCTTTGCCAGCCCCTCCTTGAAGAGTCTTGAATGCTTGCTTACGAAGTTCTGCCACTCTATCACCTCGTCATAGGAGTTGATGATGTCAAGGCTTCTTGTCATCTGTATCGCCAGGCCACTGATATCACCGCTCGATTTCACATCCTTCGGAAGTATGAAGGTCGTACCAGTGGCTATCTCTATCTGGTCGAGGATGCTCTGCATGAAGTCTATCATATTCTGGGGCGATGGTGGGGTCTTGAACTCTGCCTCACCCTTGCCGTCTATACTCGTGTCGTTCAGAATGATGCTGCCGGCTATTTTCTTGGCAGTCTCGTTAAACTTTCCCTTGATGTAGAGTATGCCCCATCCGTGCCTTTTCTGTATCACTGCATACAGGTTGAAGATGATTTCAAACAGTTCTATCAAGTCCTGACCGCCTTCCCAGGCCACTTTGCCCCTCTTGATGGCAAGCGGACTCTCCGAGAAGCCGTGCGCCTCGCTGTATTCCATCGTCCATCCGGGCTGCGCCTCTCCGTCCACGCTCACCAGTCCGTCAGTGAAGTGGTAGTGCATCGTGTCATCGTATGCGTCGATATGCCTCACGCCGTCCTCTGTCTTGTAATACACGCAGTCCAGCAGGGGCTCTCCGTTGTCATCCTTATGCGCTATCACTTGATAACCGTCCTCGTAGGAAAACAGTCGCGATTTCACTTCGCTCTTCTCGTTCATGTATATCAGCAGTCCCACGTCACCAAAACTCTTCTGTGTCTTGATGGCGCGATAGCCGATGCCGTCCTGATTACTCTGCTCCCAATGCCATTTAAAGTCGGCAAAGTTCTTTTTCAGTCGCTCCGAGGGGTTGCTGTCATGCAGGGTATGCTGTCTCTTGTTTCCG
The DNA here is from genome assembly GCA_963615025.1 of Firmicutes bacterium CAG:95. Taxonomy (GTDB): domain Bacteria; phylum Bacteroidota; class Bacteroidia; order Bacteroidales; family Paludibacteraceae; genus Colicola. Next base: position 3,138 of record CAVEFV010000158.1, read on the forward strand.
CCGAGATACAAAGTCTGCGCCCTCACGATACCTGCTTGCAGGGGGATGCCGAACCGTTTGAACTCTATCTCCTGATAGCCGCCGTCATTCAGCTTCACACAAATGCTTGGCAGGTTCGTATCAAAGAGCACATCGTGGCTGTTGGGGTCTATCTCCTTTGCAAATCGCTCCTGACTGATAATGCGGCGCATCACCTTCGGCAGCTTCGCCACCCTCCTGTATTGGGTGTAGATGTCCTGACCGTCGTCTCCGTCGTTCACCATCACGCTGCTCGTACCGCGCAAGAATGGCTTCTTCATGAGCATCCGTTGTGGCTCGCTCAGAAATGTCTCTATGATTTCTTTCCTTGTTCTACTCATTGTTTCCTTCCTCCTTTTCCGCTTCTTCTGTATTGTTGTCGTTGTTATTCTTTGCCGATGCCTCCAATGGGTCTATCAGCCCGTAGTGCTGCACGCAGCCTTTTCTCGTAGGCCAGTAGTTGCACTCTCTGTTCGTCATCGGACATACGATGTCGTGCTTGCTCGGCACCACAATGATGCGCTTCTGCTTTTGGCTTTCCTCCATGTCAAACTTGTCGTTCAGTTTCACGCGGATGTCCGTCTGCATCTTCAGTGCGTCCTTGGTCTCCAGTTCGTGGCTCGCCACCGCACGGTCTATCTTGTCGAGCATCTTCAATAGCTCGTTCTTGTTTTCCTCCCTCGTGATGCTATTCCCGTCCACCATGCCGATGCCGAATGGCTCCAGTGCTTCCAACAGCTTCTTGAACCGGGGACGGTTGTAAAATTCCTCCGCCTCCTTCTCGCTCTTCCTGTAGGCAAGGCGGTAGGCAAGGGTCTTGTCCTCGATGGCATCGCAGAGAATGGCGAAGCAGATGTCTTTCTCCGACACCGATTGCCATTCGGTTCTTACCGCCTCCAGCACCATCTTGATATTGTCTTTCTTTAGCATGTCTTTTCCGTTTTCTTATCCTCGTTAGTACCAAATTGTATCGTCGTAGATGCTCTGCTTGCCTCGCCTGTCATCGTTCTCGTTGTCGGTCATCTTGAAGCCTTCCTCCAGCTCCCTACCGTATTCCATGTTCAGACAGGGTAGCATACGCATGGCGCAGGGGTCAAGCAAGTCCATAGACCTGTCTTTGCCCAGATGCCGGTTCATCTCCTTCTTGCTTTGCAACCGCTTCTTGCCGTTTGCCAGCTTGTCGAAGCGAACCACGGCACATTCCTCCAAAAACTCGTTCTCCACCGTCACCTTGTATTTCAAGTTCTGGTGTGTATAGGTTTCGTTGGCCACCTTGTCGGCAAAGGTCAGCTGCCCGCGCTTTATCATGTAACTCATCCTTATGTAGCACAAGTCCTTCATGCTCGATGCGCTCAGATAGTAGATGCCCATCGGTCTTGATGCCGATATGTAGGGGATGGCATCGGGTATGTAGTCATTGAAATACCTTCCTGCCGTAGCATCGTAGATGATATGCCCCTCTGCCACGCCTTCCTTGGCGGCGAAGAGGCGTGCCCTCTCGGCATTCTGCCTCGGTGTGGCGTGCATGATGATTTCTATATTCACTACATGAAATCCGTTCCAACTCAGCATCACCGTGTTGTCCTTTCCGTAGTCTGCCAAGTCTATCGTTATCCACTTGTCACCGTTCACGGCGGCATCGTTTACAAAGCAGTTCCTTGCATCCTGGCTCGGTATCGGAATATCCTCATCCTCTTCTGAGTCCACATTAAAGTTGCCTTCCATCAGTGCCTGAGCCATCCTTCCGCCTGCTGCGGCCACCGAACCGAGATAGCCCGAATTGTTCTCCAGCATCTTCTTATTGGCTCCCAGCTTGCCTTGGTAGAATACGAAGCTCTTAATCATCACGTCGTAGTTGAAATGTCCGCCTATCGCCTTCAACTTTCGGTCTATGTCTATCCGGCACTTGTCATACACTTCCTTCTTCGACATTCCCCATACCACATCCTTCACCGTGGGGCCGGCGCAGTAGAAATATCTCACAACACCGTCCCTCTCGGGAATGATAAAACCGTCCGTGCCGATATACCAGTCAAGGAATACTCTCGTCCAGTGGCTTCTCTTCGGATTCAGTGTAGCGAAGAACTTGCCCGTAAAGGTCTTGCTCTGACCTCTGTTTCGGGTCATCACATAAGAGAATACCTCCCACGACATCTCTGTCAGCTCGTCGATGGCTATCAGGTCATACTCCCATCCCTTCGCACGCTCCCTCAGCTTGTCTATGTTGGAGTCGTCAAGATAGGTCAAGTCTACAAAGGTGCCGTTCGGGAAGGTTACTCTCGGCGAGTCGCTTTCCTTCACGCGGATATAGTCCGAACCGAATATCTGCTTGAATTTCTCTACAAAGCCGCCGCCTGCCTTCTGGTTGCCAAGCGAACGGCGCGAAATCATCGCTCTGAAATCGGGGTCGGTCATCAGAGGCTCGGCCATGGCAAGCACAAGCCCGAACGACTTGCCGCCACCCAGGTTGCCGCCGCCGAATACCACGTCTGCATTGCTACTCGCAAACGATTCCTGAAATCCTGCCTGTGGCCGTATCTCTATGTCCTTCTCATTGTTCATAGTTGCAAAGATAGTACATTATTATTATATATTCCGACCTTTTATTGCCTATATTGGATAGCATACCAATACCGTCCGTAAATCGTTTGCACACAACACATTATTCTATTATCTTTGCACCATTAATTTAAGCTATTTCAAAGTATGAAGTTTACAAAAGAACAACTTTTAGACACCCTAAAAGAAAAGCTCACCGCAAATGGAAAACACCTTTCCATCAGCGACAAGACTATCAAAAGTTTGAGTGATTCCCACTACGACCTCTTGGTGAGCGAAGAAACAGAGTTGGATGATTTGGTAGGCAAAATCCTGCCTCAGTATGTTTCCCTCAATGGCAACTATGAGAAGGACAATTCGGAGTTCATCAAAAAGTGGAAGGAAGAGCATCCCGACACCAAACCTACACCAAAGAACGTTCCCAAACCAAAGGAGGAAAACGAACCTTCCGAAACGGAGAAGAAACTCCTCGAACGCCTCGAAGCTCTCGAAAAGAAGAATGCGGAACATGAGGAGCAGAAAATTATTTCCGACAAGCGCACTCAACTTCTGTCAAAATTCAAGGAGAAGGGCATCTGCGATGCCAAGTGGATTGAGAAGTACATGAGGAAACTCAATATCACAAAGGACTCCGACATCGAGCAGGAAATCACAGATGCAGAGGAGTTCTACAATGTCTCCCACGTCAGCCGCACACGCACACCAGGTTCTTCACAGAGCAACCAGCCTACAAAGACAGAAGGTGCCGAACGGTGGAAAGGCGTAAACAAGGCTCTCGGCTCTGTTACTCCATCTCAGAGATAGGCAACTGTAGTATTAACTTTAAAGCAAATTGATTATGCTGGATAACTTCTATTCAAGACAAGCCCTCGGAGGCGCAGTCCTCCAGGGACGCACGCTCATCCAGGCTCACGGCACTATCGGCGGTCACAAAAACGTGTTCGTCAAGCTCGTCAAGGGCAACAAGGATGCGCTCTGCTATCCTACTACCGGCGGTATTCTTGTCAACAAGTTCCCCGGTCGTGCCAAGATTTACGCTGGCGACCTCTGCGAATATACTCCCAACAAGGGCGAGGACAGCGGTGCCACCGTCAAGATTCTTAAGTTCTATGAGGTAGCCAAGGATGCCACTGCCGAAGCCACCGAGGTTTACCTCGTGCGTGATGGCTACCACCACATCCCGTTCGTGGGCGACAATGTGATGATTGGTCAGAAAGACTTCGCTACAAAGGCGGTAGGCGTCACTGTCACTGCCGTAGAGAAAACAACCGATTCCGATAAGGATGTTTGGAAGCTCTCTCTTTCTGTTACCCTCGGCAAGGCTCTCAAGGTTGGTGATGTACTCGTAGAGGCTGCTTCCGCTGGCACAAGTGTACTTCCTATGGTTACCAACCCCAATGCCTACGCCGACAAGGATATGGATTTCCTCTACGATGCCAACCAGGAGGGCGTGGATGACTTGCAGTATCTCTTCACCCCTGCACTCGCTCAGGAAGATACCGTCATCGACCTGCTCGCCATCGGCGTGCTGCCTCCTGCTGTCCTTGCACTCAACAAGAGCCGTGTGGATTCTTGGTTCTGGTTCAATTAATAGCCAGTCCCGCTAACTTTCAGTATTAACGTTCAAATTCATTCGTAATATGCAAAGATTTGACATAAACAACTCCGACTGGGCTGCGCTCTTCCGTTCCAAGGACGGCGGTAGCGAACTCTTCCAGTCTCTTGTCGACAACACCGACATTCTCAACATCGACTACGGATGGGCTCTCTCGCAGGGACGCATTGCTGCTGCCCCTACGCCTACTGCCGATGATGGCTCTGCCACCTTCCGCATGGAGTCCTACAAGCTCGAAGCGGCTCCCGTCATGGATCTTCGCGCCCCTCTTGGCGATTCTCATCAGATGGACGCTCAGGGCATCGAGGAGTACACTGCTTCTATCCCCGATTTCATCGCCCGTGGATGGACTGAGACTGCCGCTCAGCGCATCTACAAGGAAAAGATGTTCGCGCAGTTCGGCAATGCCGACTCCATTATCGCCCGTTGGGTACGCGACGTGCTCGCCGTGGGTCTCAACTCGGCCAAGTCCACCCTCAATAACATGACTGCCCAGTTGCAGACAACGGGTGTCATCGACTACTCCAAGCTCGGCGCAGGTATCTATGCCAAGCTCCACAATGCCAACATTCCCGAAGACAACTTCAAGAAGGCTGGCGAGAAGGCGTGGACGGATGCCGACTGCAAGATTCTCACGCAGATGCGCAAGCTGGAGGATGACTACCGCGACAAGCGTGGCGGCTATGGCGGTGCCCTCACTTGGAAGATGACCAAGAAGATGTACAACGATGTGTTCCTCCAGAACCAAGAGGTACGCGACCTCTACGTTACTTGGTGTAAGGCCAACTATATCGCATACGTCGAGGGTATGCCTATCACCAACGAGCAGTTCCTCAATTCCTTCGCCGACATCCAGGGCATTTCGCCAATCGAGATTGTCGTGGAGAAGGAGCGCAACAAGACGCGTACCACCGACGCATTCGTTCAGGGATGGGCAGACTCCAAGGTCGTTCTCCGTCCTGCCGGCGATGCAGTCGAGTTCAAGTACACCGACGTGCTGGAGCGTGAGGTCTATGGCGGCGGTTATGGTGCAAGCACAGTCGATACCACCTTCGCTTCTATGCTCGGCGGTCTCGTTACTGCAATGAACACCACTACCGACAATGGCCGTCTTAAGGAGTGGCACACTGATGTGATGATGTCCGCTACACCTGCGCTCATCTCCTTCACCAACCACGAAATCATCGACACCGCCACTGCCGATTAATCTCTCACATCTGTCTCATCTCTCTCAATATATATATAAAGTATGGCTACACCCAAATTCGACATCATCGACTACCTCAGCGGCATCACGAATTTCGTCTTCGACAAGTCCGTGCTCAATCGCGTCGCCCTCGAATGCGAGGTCGCTGAGGTGGAGGCGTTCGCAGACCTCACGCAGGAAGACAAGGACAAGTGCAAGATAGCCCTTCTCGAAACTATCGTCTATGGGCCTTATCAGACTGCCTCGTCCACCAACCAGCATGGGGCATACACTCTCACTGTCGGGGCGCAGACCATCACGTCGGCGGCATTGGAGAGTATCAAGGCGGAACTCAGAAGACTTTACAAGAAGTACGACGATTCCGACAAGCTCGATGCACTCGATGCCACCGATGGAGAGATGAAATGGATTCAGGAGACTGATTGGTAATTCATGAGATTGATAGGTTCAATACGCAACACATCTAAACACCCGTTTTAAAGTATGTACACAGACAGAAGCACTCTTGCCGAATATGCCTACCAAGGCCTTTTCTTCCGCCGCGAGCTCATCCCCGCGGAGGACGGAGACCTCATTGGTGATGACGGCAACCTGCTCGATGATGATTCTTCCACCTCGCAGACCGGCTCTGCATCATCGGGAGAAACCGAGACCGAGGTGGCCATCTTGCAGACCGTGTGCGACATACAGGAAACCAACAAGCTTTTCAATTCGGGTGTTGTCACCATGGGATATACCATCTACTTCCCCAACCCCACCGATACCGATGGCAACGAGGCTATTCCCGATGGTCTTGTGCCTGGCATCCGCTTCCGTGGCGAAATGTATGGAATGGCGGTCGAAGGAATGGTTATTGGCGTTTATCCCACGCAGATGCACGGATGTGTCGCCTATATCAAGGGTACGGACATTTAGTTTCTATATGTAATATGGCACAGAATATTCAACGCAGGCTCTCGCGCATAGAGAATTTCTTCTCCATGCTGCTCACCAAAGGAAAGCTCTCCGACAATATCTTTGTCGGCGAACTGCCGCCCACTACCAGCAAGGACTGGAACGATTTCGTCAATGTCGACGTGGGGCAGCAGACCGACCATGGGGCTTATTCCTCGGGCATCGCCAATGTATATCTCTATGCCCGACCCAAGGGAACACCGCTCCGCAAGAATGTTAAGCAGCTCGACAAGATGGAAGGTATTCTTGACGACTTGATAAATGCGTCAAACGACAAGCAATACTGTATTCAGGAGCTCTACCGCGACAGCGGATACGATTCCAACAGGCAGTTCCACTATCAGCTCATCTCTCTCTCCGTCATCGTAAGATGACTTTCAGATAACAGTATTAATACGAATTTCAAATTTCTTCAAGATTATGACTAAGGTAACTAACACGGGCTCCAGCGCAGTCAAGCTGATTAAGCCAAAGTACATCGTCACAACTCTCTTCACTGGCAAGGAGACTGACGACAATTCTCCTCTCGGCGAGGTCTTCATTCTGGAGGATGTGGTACGCGACACCACTTCCATCTCGCAGGACGACAACGATACCACCGACATCGAGCGCGAGACATCCGACACACCCATCAAGACCATCGTTACTTTGGGCAAGTGGCAGCTCTCTTCCGAGGTAGCCGATACCAACGGCCCCCTGCTCGCAGGTCTCTGCGGTTTCACTTACGATGAAACAAACAAGATTGCCTATGCACCCTCTGCTTACGAGGAGCGTTACGCCAAGTTCGACCTCGTGTTCACCAACCCCAAGGACAGTACCAAGCTCACGTCCTTCACACTCCCCAAGGTGCAGCTCAATTCCAGACTCACCATCGAGAGTCTCAACTCCAACCTCGGACGCATCGCCCTCGCCGGCACTGCCCAGTTGGTCAAGGCTACCGTCAGCGGCAAGGAGATTGACGTGCCCTTCTATGTCAAGGAGAATTACACACTCCCAGTCAACGGCGAATAAGCACAGTAGGTTCTTCACCTCAATAGGTTCTCTATATATTCTCATCAAAGGGACGGCGGCTCTCATGCCGTTCGTCCCTTCTAACGTTTTAGTCGCAGCCCATGCAGTCACTATATCAGCAAGCTCTCAATATCATAGTCACGGAACTCGACAAGGACGCAAAAAACGTGTTGCAGGAGTGCATCCAGGAAATCACCTACCAGCACGACACGCGCAATCTCTACGACTCCTATGGCTATGGCATCTATGTAGAAGGAAAGCTCTCCAAGACAGGCTTCCTTTCGTCACCTATGGCAACCAAGGGCAAGAGATGGTACGGAGATACCCTTCACGGACGCTCCGAGATTGAGTCCTATCTCAAGTCCGACTATCAGCCCGCTGGTATCATCGACCTCGCCGTGGCGGCGGCTATGCCCTATGCCAAGGTGCTCGAAGACGGCTCCGCTGGGCTCCACAAGTCCTACCGCGTCATCTCCATGTCCTTCCAAAAACTCCAGCAACTCGCATACAAGTATGGAGGCGTGGTGAAAGCCATCAGAAAGTAAACATATTCAAATTGCAACATATATGAAGGTACACAGAATAAAGAAAGAAGAGGCAACCAGTCAGCAGCAGGAAGCGCAGAAACCAAAGGTCACGCCTTCCTCTCCGCTCTCCGACGATGCCATGCAGAGGCTCGCACAAATCATGAACGATTCGCCTACCATCGTCAAGCTGCGGGGCACGGAATGGCGCATCACTGCCCTCAAACCGGGCACCCAATGGCTCATTGCAGAGGAGGCGTGCAAGATTGTCCGTGGCGAAAACCTGTCCATGGGCGACGTTATCAAGGAGTTCGCCACCAACCTTCCGGCTGTCGCCCGTGTCATCACCCTGGCTTTGCTCAACGACAAGGACAGAATACACTCCCAGGAATACCAGCAGGTCTACGACCAGCTGCTTTGGGGTGACTACGACATCAAGGACTGGGCAACCCTCCTCGTTGAAATCCTAAACCTCATCGACGTGGATTTTTTCTTCGCGAGTACCAATGTGATTCAGACCGTCCGCTCCCAAGCCCTGCAGAGGAAGATGCAAGCAGCAGAATTATCCCTGCACGCACGGAATACGGACAGATGATAGACTTCCTCAGAGCCAACACATGGTGCTCGCAGCATGAATACAAATGGCAGATGACCGTTCCGCAGGTACGCCTCGCATCCCTCGACTTCACACACATCGAGTATCTTTCCGACGATGAAAAGTCTCTTAGAAAAAACGAGACAACCGTCATTGGTGACGGAGGCGACTTGAAGAACCTCAACGACCTCGGAATACCCATCATTCAGTAACAACATACTCATTTTTAAGAATATATTCTCTTATGGCAAACTCGGCTTTAGGTGCGGCACTGCAAATACCTCAAAGTGCCCTCGACGCTATCAAGAAGGCGGACGACAAACTAAAAGACATACAGACCACAGCGGCTTCCACGGCGGCAGCGGTCAAGACTTCCTTTGCCGACATGACGACCGGCACAAACCCCTTTATCCAGGCTCTCGACCAAATCATCTCCAAGCTCGGCACCATCAATGCCGCAGCTTCCAACGCCGGCAGCGGTCTTGGCAATATGACGCAGGGACTGGGCAATATCGGCTCGGGCGCATCGCAGGCGGTGCAGGACATCAACAAGCTCATCAATCAACTATCATCCATCGGAGGCTCCGGCGCAAGCGGCATCATGCAGGCAGTCAATGCCTTCAAGAGGATGCAGGATGCTATGAAGGGCTCGCTCAATATTGCTCAGCTCAAAGACAGCATCGCTGCCATCGACAAGCAGTTGAAGGATACCACTGCCAACCTCGACCAGGCAAGCCAAGACCACCTTGTCAAGCAGAAGAGAAGATTGCAGGACGAACTCAAATACCAGCAGCAGACTTACGATGAGCGGGTCATCGCCTTCCAGAAGGCACTCGACCGCATGACTTCCGCCGAACAGACCTATGCCAACAAGCAGCGCAAGGCATACGGCGATCAGGCGAAGAACTATCAGCAGTCCAACTACCAGCACAACACCACTTACCAGGGTGCCCTCGATTTCTCTGCCTCTGCCAACACGCTCAACCGTCAGGCCAAGGCAATAGAATACCTCAAAGAGGCACGCATGAAGCTCTCCACAACCGATGCCGACTACAAGCAGAAACTTGCGGCTCTCAACGCTGCCATCGACCAGCACAACCAAAAGCTGAAGGAGGCGGGCATAAACTCACGTTCCGTAGCAGAGCAGACCTCCTATATGGCTGGCTACATGGAGCGTTGGGCGCAGCGCATGGCATTCGCCTTCTCCGTGGGCACCGTCAAGTCTTTCGTGGAGCAGATTGCGGATGTGCGTGGTCAGTTTGAACTCTCAGAGAGGTCACTGGAGGCAATCCTTCAAAACAAGCCCAAGGCTGATGAAATCTTCAACAAGACCGTGGAACTGGCTGTCAAGTCACCATTCCGCATCAAGGACTTGGTGGATTATACACGTCAGCTCTCCGCCTATCGCATTGAGTCCGACAAGCTATACGACACCACCAAGAGGCTCGCCGATGTTTCCGCAGGTCTCGGTGTCGACATGGGTCGTCTCATCCTTGCTTACGGACAGGTCAAGGCGGCGGCATACCTCCGCGGCTCTGAGGTGCGTCAGTTTACCGAGGCTGGCATCAATATGTACGGCGAGTTGCAGGAATATTTCAAGGAGGTCAAGGGAGAGGCATACACCACTGCCCAAATCGTGGATATGATTTCCAAGAAGAAGGTCACCTTCGAGGATGTGGAAGCCATCTTCCAGCGCATGACCGACAAGGGAGGCACTTTCTACAATATGCAGGAGATACAGGCAGATACCCTCTCGGGTAAGATTTCCAACCTCAAGGATGCCTTCGATGTCATGCTCAACGATATAGGCAAGGCTAACGAGGGCACGATGAAGGGTATGGTCGATTTCGGTACATCGCTGCTCGACAACTGGCAGACTCTCGCCGTCGCCGGAAAGGCTCTCGCAGCGGTCATCTCCCTCATCCTCCTCCAGTCCGTCAAGACGGGCACATCGCTCACAAGCATCTTCTCTGCAAGCATGGCGGCTTCTGCTACCAAGAATATCTCCACATGGACGATGCTCAAAAATGGCATCTCTTCCGCAAGCGGTGCCGTGCTCACCTTCGGCAAGAACCTCAAATATGTCCTTGCTTCCAACGCATGGCTCATCGCCATCGCAGCGGTGGTACAGGCTGCATGGTCGGCTGGGGAGATGATATACGACTACTATGAGAAGACAGAAAAGGCAAACGAGGAGAATGTCAAGGCACAAGGTGCCGTGGGTGCGCTCGCAGCATCTTACAAGGAACTTGCCAACGCCGCTTCCCAGGCAAACGGAAAAATATCGGCCACCGACCTCGAAAAGAATACCAACTCCAGAAGGGCGGCTCTACAAAAACTCATCGACCTTGCTGCACAGGATGGTCTCTCGTTCAACATCGACGTGGCTAACATCGACTCCGATAAGCTCGATGCAAAGTTCAATGAAATCAAGAACAAATACAAGGCGTTCATCGACGACATCAACGTTATCGAACACAACTATGCCAAAAACGACAACTGGAACACTATGTTCACAGACGGTCTCGACGATAATGCCAAAGACTATAAGGATGCCGTCGTGGAAGTCCTCTCCATGTCCTCACAGATGGAACTGGCAGTGTCCGCAGTCAACGCCAACTACGACAAGGCGAACGAAAAGACGCAGAAATACTTCGACATCATCCGTGCCGGACAGAAGGACGGCGAGTCCAATATCGACTACTGGAAGCGTATGTCCGATGCCCTCCTGCAAATCAACCGTCTCTCCACCGGCTCCGATTACATTTCTCCCGAATGGTTGAAGGGTATGCAGGGCAATATCAAAGACATGATACAAGGCTTCGATGATATTGGCACGGCGGCTTCCAACCTCGAAAAGGATTTCGATGCAGTATTAGGCGCACAGGTCGAAAAATACAAAAACGACCCCATACAAATCCAGGCTCTCATCGACAAGACAGCGGCGGCACACGACTGGAACGAGTACGAGAAAGCCCTCGCATACCGTCATTTCGGAATCAATGTCAACATCGACAAGGACGGCATGGAAAAGCAGGTGTCGTGGGTAGACGATTACATCTCCGATTTCTTCGCCAAGAAAAAGTATGGCATCACCCTCTCCGTCAAGTCCATCGACGATGACAAGGCTTTTGAAGGATTCCTTGACAAGGGCGACCAGGCTTCCAAGGCAGCAAAGGCATGGGAAAAAGTGGAGAAAAGACTTGCGGCGGTAGGCAAGAACTCGCCTACCATCACCGTGGATGATTCTATCCGAAAAATCTTCAAGGCAGGAGAGATAGGTGCCAGCCAAATGACGGTTTCCGTCTCTAAGGTCAAGGCAAGGGTCAAGGAGCTAAAACAAGCCGCCACGCAGGAGGCTCTCGCCCTCGGCGTGGACCCCTTCGAGAAGGAAAACAAGAAAACCGAGAAGGAGAATCAGAAAAAACAGAGAGACCTTATCGCCGAGCGTATATCCCTCCTTAAGGATATGAACTCCGAATATCAGAAACTCTCCAAAATTGAGGGCGAAGATGATGCGGTGGCGGACGTACGCAAGCATTTCTCTCTTGCCGCAAAAAACGTCTCCATGGACATATCGAATATCGTACCCGACAGACAGACCATCGCCAAGAAGATTGAGGAGTTTGCCAAGCAATACAAGGAAATCACCAAGCGGAGCAGCGCACTCAAAACCGCAGCAGAACTGCGTATCGACATCGACGAGGAATATTTCAAACAGCAACTCGAAGATGTCAAGACCACGGCGCAAAACGCCTTTGCCCAGTTCGACCTCTTCAAAAAGCTCAAGAACGAAGGCCTCACCGACAATATGATTTCTACCATGTTCGGCAACACCATGTCTTCCTATGACAAGGTACGCCAGACCATCACGTCCGACTACGAGGCAAAGTGGGGTACCAATCATGCCAAATGGGGAGAGGATGCCGCAAAGGAATACGCCGAACAGATGAACTCCATCGACAAGAAGGCAACGCAGCAGCAGGTAGAAGAGGCACAGGAACTCTTCAAGGCATACAAGCAGCAACTATCCGACCAGCTGCAACTCGATAAATGGTACATTACAGAGAAACAGAAACTGCAGACCAACGCCAACATCGCCAAGGATACCGACACTCAAAAACAGTTACAGGAGAATCTCGAACGTCAATATCGCCAGAAGACAGACGAGAATACATGGAAGAGTTTCCAAAACTCCGATATGTACATCCGTCTCTTCGATAACCTCGAACAGGTCTCCACAAAGGCTCTCGATGCTATGGCAACCCGTTTGCAGCAGCTCCGCCAGAACCTCAAAGACCTCGACCCTACGCAGCTCAAAACCATCGCCGACCAGATGAATAAGGTTAACGAGGTGCGCAATTCACGAAACCCCTTCAAGGCGTTCACCTCGGGACTGAAGGAAATGATAAAGGCAAGCAAAGACCTCAAAAAGCTCGGCGGGGTGGATAAGTACGTGGAGCTGAATACACAGAAGGACGAACTCGATACGAAGATTCAAAAACAGAACACATACGTCTTGTCCCTACAGCAGGAGTATGATGAAATCATCAAGAACAAGGACGCAAGCCAAGAGGAGGTAACAACATTAAAGTTGAGGCTCAATGCCAACAAGTCCATCCTCTCCAACTTGAAGTCGCAAGGCAAAGCGGTAAACGACCAAATCAACACCATCGGAAAGGTAATGACGGAGGAAGAAAAGGCAAAGGAAAAATTCAGTACCTCTGTGACCGACATTACATCAATGGTATCTTCTATGGGGCAGGCATTCAACAGCCTCTTGCAAGGTCTTGGAAGTACAGACACCATACTATCCAACTCCGTCAACATCCTTGACCACGCTGGCCAGGCGGTCGCCTCATTCTATCAGAAAAACTGGGCAGGATTAATAGCTAATGCTGTCGGTGTAATAGGAGACATCGTAAATCTTGCCACCGATGAGAGTGCGATAGACAGCGAACTGGAGACGCTGGAAAATGCAGTAAACAGTCTCCAGTACGCCTATGAAAAGTTAAAGGAGGCTATTGACAATGCGTTTAGTTCGCAAGATCTATACGACAACGCACAAGAGGCTATTAAAAATCTGAGGAATCAGCAGAGTGCGTATTACGAGATGATTCGTGCAGAGAACAGTAGGAAAAACAAGGATAGTGCCAAAATTCTAGAATATGACCACGCCATCAGTGACCTCGAAGACACCATCAGGGAACTTAGTGAAACACTCACCGAGGAACTGGGCGGCTTCGGTTCGCAGGCCAACTACAAATCCGCTGCCGAGGCATTCGCCGAGGCGTGGGTGGATGCCTTCAATGAGGGAAGCGACGCCCTTGATGCCCTAAACGACAAGTTCGACGAGTATTTCGACAACCTCATCACCAAGCAAATCACGCAACGGGCCACATCACGTTTCATCGAACCTATTCTCAAAGCATTCGATGAGGCTGTATCTGAGGGCAGTGAAGGAGGAAACAATGGTCTCGACGTAACAGCCGACGAACTCGCCAACCTCAAAAAGCTAAAGGATGAGAACCTTGCCGCTTACAACAAGTATCTGGAGAATATGATGGAGGTATTGAATGTCACGCCAACCGGTTCTTCCAATATCTCCAAATTGCAGCAGGGCATTCAGTCCGTTACCGAGTCCACGGCACAAGCCTTGGAGTCCATACTTAACAGTATGCGGTTCTATCTCGCCACGCAGCAGGCAGACGTGCGCATCATTCGTGACACGCTCCTGCAAAGGGTAGGGCAGACCATCTCTTCCATATCGCAGGATTCCACGTCAAGTCCGGTGCTCATCGAACTCCGTTTGCAGACCACCATTCTCACCGACATCCGCGATACTCTCTCCAGCTGTGTCAAGGGCGGCCACAAGCAGGGCAGGAACGGTATCAAGGTCTTCATGAACTGATACCATTACGCTAATAAAAAACAGCCGTTTGTCTCACGACAGGCGGCTGTTGATACAAAACCAGATAATAATGAAATCGTAAATCGCTATATGTCTATTTTCGTCCATCCCGAGGAGATTGTCTTCTTATGTTGCAGGCGTGCCCCGTCATGCTCTATAATGCAAACATCATTGTCCTCGCCGTATTCCACCACCTCCGCATCACCAAGGCACTCTATCCTCGCCTTGCTTCCGCCGCATACATAGATACGGCATACATAATGCTCGGGCACGATAATCTCCAGGTCATCGCAGTAGGCAACAAGCAAAAGCGCACTCTTCACGTTCAGTACTCCATGCGCACCCACATACATCTCGCTCGTATAACCGCCTTCCCTGCTGATATAAGAACCATTCATCCACTCGCCAAACTCTCTCAGAAGATAGTCTTTTCCCAGCCCCCAGCCAAACGCCACCGAGTCTGCCATAAACTCCACACCGTTGCTATCCAAGGCCAAGTCCACAAGATTCTTCTTGCTTCTGCAAGCATCCCATTTCGCCCTGTACTGGTCACACAGTCCAAGCAGGATGGCATTGCGCTTCAAGGTCAGCAAGTCCGTCTCCTTATTCTCCATACCATTCCCTCAATTTGTCGTTTATCATTTCGTTTACCTTCCCATAACTCTTGTCGTACAGCACAAGGTCGTGGCATTTTCTCACGCAGCGCATCACGCTCTCTCTGTTGCATTCGCCCCTCTGTGCTATCACGGAAAAGGAGAAACCATATCTGTTATGCAGCACGTCAAAGATAAAATTCCTCGCCATCGCCCTGCCCGCAGGAATATTCTTTTTCCCTACATACACTTCCTCGCAGTCCACTTCTTCACGTTCGCTCAGGCGCATCACCACGTTCACGCAGCCGCAAACCATCTGCTCCACCTTGTCCATTACATCATTCTGTCCTATCATCATATATGTCAAGACACCTCCTTTCCATTAATTACATCTTGTCCCTGTCCTTATATACGTACCCCACCCTGTCGCAGGGGTATTTGTCATCGGGCGACAATACACCTGCCGCCACCATCTTTTCCCTGAAAGCCTGGCTCACCATCGGCATCAACCCGTAAACCCTGCTGCCATTACCGGGGAGCCAGGTCGGTTTCAGATACTGCACCGGCCATTTCTCGGCTACACCGTCCCAGCGGATGCCGTTCTGGATAAAGGGGATGAATATGCCATCCCTCATATTCCCCTGCGCATCCGCCATTCTGATAATGCGGTAGTCTCTGTAAAGGCCGAACTGCAACCTTACATACCAGTTGCCTATGTTAGGCAGACTGTCCAAGTCAACCTTTCCCATCTGTCGCAGCCTCCATCTGCTTCGCCAATTCTTCCTTCATCGCGGCTTTCTCACCTTCCTCGTAGTTCTTCCGCAAGGCTTCCTCTTCCTCAGCCTTCACACCTGCCTGATAGGTCTCCTCCATCTTGTCGGCCATCTCCCTCAGATACGCCAAACGCTCGTTGGCAAACTTCGCCGCCACATCCATGTCCGCAAACGCACTCACTGGGTGCAACATATTGGCAGCAGTGATAGCCTTGGCATATTCCAGCATATCACCGTTGGTCACATTCTCACCAACATCATTCACGTCGCCCTCAGCCTCAGCCAGTGCCTTGAAAGGCTCATTCTCCTTACCAGTCATACCTTCCTTAAACTCCACGAGGTTAGCAAGCCACAGATAGAGAAGACTCTCCTTGCTATCCTTTCCGCTCACGTCCATCACCCAACGCTTACACCTCACCTCATATCCGATGTGCGTATGGTATATCGCACCGTCTTTCAGCAACACGATAAAGAACGAACCGAAATCCGTCACACTCACCACCTTCTTCTCATCAACACCTTCCACCACGTTAAGCAGTCCAAGACCGTTATCCACAGTCTTCTTCTTTGCAATTCTTGCCATATCTTTTTATTCTGTTATTCTAAAGTTAATAATCTTGTCATACTCGAAATTCACGCAAGCCACATTCTCCTTCGTGGTCTCACGATACTCACCCTGGCACCTGCACACCTCGCCAATGGCGAAATAGGCGCAGTCCCTGCAGCAATATTTCCTTGCATTGTCTTTGTCTTCCATCTTCTCAAAACCTCCTTCCCTTTTATTCTCCTTTAAACAAAAACTCCTCGCATATCTCGTCCTCCGAACCTACCTCCGTATAGAGGTCTTGCACCAGGCAATACGGGAATCCGTCATACTCAAACATCACGCAGTCCTTGCAGCGCAAGTCCTTTGCCTTCACCTTTCTTTTATTCATCACTTCCCTCCAGTCGCTTTATCTCGTCCTGCAAGTAGAACACGGCCTTCTTCAAGTCCTCGATGCGTTTCTCCTTCTCGGTCTTGTCGCCGTCCACCTTTCCTTTCCGCATCAGGTATTTCAGCGCATTCCCCACACTGAACCCAAAGTGCCGGCAAATATCAATAGGCTCCACACCACACAATTCCTTCAACCACGCATAATGCGAAGGATGCTCCACCTGCTCCCGTTCTCTCGTAGTCCTGCAATAAACATTGCCCATACTGTCATACGCCTCATTACCAACATCAATCTTTGCCATATTCTCTATTTTTTATGTTTGTGTAATGCCCCCACGTGTATCTTTCCGCAGATAACACACTCATAGGGCTTATATCCCATCTCTACCAGCTTCGGATTCTGGTTAAGGAACTCCCAAACCTCATCCTCAGTCCCGTATGCCACCTTCGCCTTCCAAGACCGTTTCTTTCTCGTCCAATGGCAAGGGTCTGGTTTTAACGGCGGTATCTTGCTGTGATAATGATTCCTGCTCATAGTCTTGTCATTTTTCACCAACGTTAGGCGATTCCTTCATAGCTTTCGCCACAGCCCTCTTGTTCGCTGCATTGCGCTTTTTCGTGGCGGCGGCCTTCACCTGCTTCTTCGGTCTGCCGGGCTTCCGCTTCTCCTCGGGCATCTCTACCTTCGGAGGCATCTGCAACGTCACCACGGCTTCCTTCTCGCCAAACTCGTTCTCGCAAACCCTGCCTGCCCGGATGTCGCCGCTGCCGTCATAGGCTCGCTTCCATTTCCGCTTGGCCAGCTTTATCTGTTCTTTCCGCCATTCCTCAGTGGCACTTCTAATGGCTTCCAAGTCAAGCTCTGGCGCATCAAACTCTCCGTCCACGCTCACCTCGCTCTCTTTTCTTTCAGCCTCACCAAGCTCAGCAGATTCTATCTGCATCCGTATCAGTTCGTCATCATCAAGACTGCCCACATCGTCATCAGCCTTATCATTCCGATGCTCGAAGGATTCCTTGAATGCCTTTATCTCCGACTTCGAGCAACCGTCCTTCTTCATCTGGGCAAGTTCTATCTCGTATTTCTGCCTTTCCAGCTCCTCATAACGGGTACCATCCAGGTCGCTCCCCTCATTCAGCAGGTTCACCCTTCTGTCCTCGTCATATTGCAGCAGCTGTCTCTCAATACCCATCTTTAGAAGCATGGTATCCACGTCCTTCTCGCTCATCTCCCTTACCATCATTGCATCAGCCTCATCCACATGGGCATCCGACAACGAACGAAGCAAAAACCTTCGTTTCTCCTCCAATGAACCGCCCGGCATAAACCGTTTCTCGTCGAGATACATATACGGATGGATACTCTTCACGCCCAATATAGGACTTGGATTACCAAAGTCCTGCAACAGCCGCATATATCTGTCGGCGTTCTGCTGGTAGATACAGTAGCATTCCTCCATGTTCCGTTTCCTCACAAGCACCACAGCCTTTATCCAAAAGCCATCCTTGTATCTCGGAGGCAACCCCCTCGTCTGGAGCCCTGCCGCTTCCAACGCCCTGTAAAGCGATTCTTCCTTTATTCTCATACTCCTCAACCGTTTAATGTTCAACTCTCAAGCAAGCTGCCGCCATCACCATCGGAACTACTCTCCGATGAGCTACTCGATGTCCCCTCTGAACCGCTATCGTCGCTCCCCTCATCAATGGTGTCACCCTTGTGCAGCTCCCATTCGTCGGCGGTCAGTATCTCCCAGTGACCACACACGTCCTGCGCAAGCACGTTACCTCGCTTCACCTGCTTGTGTGTCCCGGCCAAAGTCAATGCAGTCACGCTGTAAAGCATATCAGCCACATCCACACCGTCATCCACTGCATCAGTCGCCTTCTTGATGTCTGTCACGATGGGGCAGTCAAACAACGATTTCACGTTCTCACCCTTCACCTCTATCGAGCTTTTGTACTTGTTCATGCCAATATCATTTTAAGTTTGTAACAATATAACTTCCTTTCCTCATCCCACTCACACCGCTCGCTATCCGTTCGCAGCCATCGCAGGAAACAACTCCAACTCCTCGCATTTCGCCTCATTCCCACGCTCAGCCCTCATCATCCGCTCGTACATACCAAGCTGGTGTCTCGGCACATAAAGCCGCTCCGTCACCGCACTCGTCTTCGAGCTGCATAGGCTCTGCACATGGCTCGTGCTCCACACCTCCGCAAACCTGTCCTCTGGCATATCGTATTCACTCACCAGCACCAGCTCCTTTTGTCCGCAGCACCAGTCATAAAACCTTTCGTGGTCGAATGGCTGCCGAGTAGAAGACTTCTTGCTGTAAGTATTCGTCCCGATATAGGGAGGGTCACAATATATCACGCTGTTAGACTTTATCTCCACCGCATCATAGCTCGTAGTGCTTACAGTCAGGCTTT
>CAVEFV010000159.1:0-21498 GCA_963615025.1 Firmicutes bacterium CAG:95
TCGCGTTGCCGCTCGCGTCGATAGTCTTTTCTCCTTCCCCGAACTTCACGCCTTTCTTGAACGTTATCACTTCTTCTGCGGTATCGGCATCAGTCTTGCTTAGTTTCTTCGCGAGTTCGGATTTCAACCACGACGAGTTCTTTATCACCGTCTCGCCGCTAATCTT
This sequence comes from Firmicutes bacterium CAG:95, assembly GCA_963615025.1. Lineage (GTDB taxonomy): Bacteria > Bacteroidota > Bacteroidia > Bacteroidales > Paludibacteraceae > Colicola. The sequence goes on from CAVEFV010000159.1 coordinate 167, forward strand.
TATCTCTCCGCTCACGATGCCGTCTATCGCACTCTGCATCTTCGATATAGTGCCAACGTCGTTGTCCTCTTTCAGCGTTACTTCGTAAGTCGGAAGTCCTGTCGCACCCTGCTCTTTTATCACGAGTTCCGAGATGGTAATAGACGTGTCTATATTCAAATCCGCGTCCGAAAACTTGAACTTCATTCCCTCGCATATCGTGTCGTGCAAACTTGTCGTGCCGTTCTTTATCGCCTCGTCATGCTGACGCGCCATGAATATTTCGTCCAACTTTGGCGCATAAGTGTACTTCGCTATCGAGTTTTTCGCCAAATATTCTGTCGCCTTGGTAAGAAGTTTCCCACTTGCAGCGGATATATACACGTCGGGCATCTCGATGTTCAATAATACAAACTTGTCCCCCGAACTTACATTGTAGTCTTTATATGGGAAATACAGGTTTATATCACTGTCGAGGACTCTCTTGCAGGTCAATATGTATTTGTTTCCACTTTTCACACATCTCGCAATCTCAAACTCCCTGCCGCCACATTTTCCGTCTTTCATCGAAATTTTTGCCGTGTCGCCCGACAGATAGTCGTTGATGTCAAAAGCAATATCCTTTATCGTTATCTTGAACGTGCTTTCTTTCACGTTTTCGGGAAGTCCGTCATCGGTTATAGTGTCAGCTATGAACACTTCGTCCAAGTTCCCGTTGTCGCCGTCGTCCAAGTCTACTGTTACTCCTGCTGCTTCTAAGTATTCTTTCGTCATGTTCTCCAACGTGGGATAGATGTCGTCCAAATCGTCGCTGCCGTCGAAATATACCGTACTCTCGCGCACGCCGAGGGTACTCACGTTTGCACTGTCTATATATGGGTCGAGAGTGGTTTTCGGAAAACTGGGGAGCATAAGATGGGTTACCGCCATATTGTCGGGAATTATCTTCTCTCCGCTCGCGTCGGTCATCTTGTTATAGTACCTTTCGGGTAAGTTCGTCGTATTTCCATACGCCCTGAGTCTGGTTATAACACTCTGTGTACTGTCGCCCTCGCGCTCTATCTCATACAAGCCGTTGCCTTTCCCCCAAGAAAACGCGTTGTCTATCTCTTGGTTCTGTATTCCTATGGTTATTGTCCTGCCTTTTACTATAAAGTCGGCTTCAAACTTCTCGGGTATCATCGACAACGCTTCCCATACGCTTTGCTTGCTTATGGAAATACTGATATTCCCTTTCTTTGCATACTGAGTGTTCACCGCCACAGTCCACAAGCCCTCTCCTGTCGTTTCGTCTTTGTAAACCCTGTCCAAGTTGGCTTTTATCCTGTCGGCGAAATCTTCTACCGTGTTACAGAAGAAACTGAACTCCGCAAGCCCTGTGTAGTGGATTTTGTTGTCCTCTTTCACTATATCCAAGAACATGCAGCGCGTCATTTCGTCCGCAAGCGAATTGAATTTTATGCCGCTGTACGAAAAACCCTCGCCCGAATAACTCTGCGGCGCGGATTTTATCACGCTCGGGTCGTAGTTTATCTCGAATTTCTCGCCTCTGTAAGTCAGATAATCCCCTATCTCGAACGAGATGGGCGAATGGCTCTTTACGTCCAAGCTCACGTACTTCTCGCCCATATAAGAGCCGTGATACTCAAGCACGCCCACCGTGGCTCTAACCGTCTTTCCGTCTTTGCTGTATATGCTCCACATAACAATCCTCTTTTGTCAATTCTCCGCAAGTGTTATCGCTCCGTCTGTTTCTGTCGCGGTCAGCCCTTTGCGCGGAGATGTAATTCTGAACGTTACTTCAAACTTCAATACTTCCTCGTTCCCTTTTCGCCAATATGTCGGCGTGCCGAACTTTGACAGATACGCCCCCGTCCGTCCTGTTGTCGTCTTAGGGTCGTATATCATCAACAACCCTCCCGATGAAAGCCAGTCGCGGAAGTCCGTAAGTTTCCCAAACGCGTCAGACGCTGCGCCTTTGTAGCACAACGTCCATTTCGCGTCATACGCGTTGAGTTTCCTGCTCGCAGGAATATACACGTCCTCGCCGTCCTCGTCAGCCCATTCCCTACTCGACAGGTCTCTGAAACCGCCGTCTATGTCCGTGCAGCTCTCCACTACGGCTATATTCCAATCCTCTACACAACCTTTTGCGGAAGTGTCATTGGCTCTTTGTATATACAACGAATAATCTTTCATAATCGGAATTATTTATACATAGTCGTAGAAATAAACTCTCTCTTTCTCGTATTTCTTCCATTTAGTGATGCGGTTATAAGCCTCCGCCCACTTCTTGGGAGTGAAATACATCTTATCGGGCGGTGGAAACGCACCGAGAGACTTGTCTATAAACACGAATTTGTCGCCATAGGGTTTTACCACGCTTAGATTTTGGCGTTTTATAAGATAATCCACTCCGTAAGAGGCTTTCTTGTCTATCACCATGTGGCGTACCCAGCGCGAAAATTCACGTTCCGCGTTATGACCGCCGTGTTCAAGCACAAGCCTGTAATACAACCCTTTGTTTTCAAGCAGCTCTATCGCAACCTCGGGTTTTACTCCGTCCGAAAGGGTTATTCTCCCACAGGCAAAACGCCAGCCTTTACTTGTATAGACCACTCTCAAATCAAAGAGTTTCACACCAGCGTTTATCTGTTCTATCAAAGTCTTGCCTTGACAACGCCAGTACTTTGAGAATATGTTCAACCAAGGGTTTTTCGCCCTTAAATACGACATCGAGTTATGTGAAGCTATCATCTCTTGAATAATTATTTGTTTATTTATGCAATCTTGAAACCTTTGCCGAGTACGGTATTTTGCTTTATCAAATCGCGCAGTTCTGCGGCTATATCGGCGTTGCGCAGTGTGTTGCTTGATATGGCGCGCAGTTCCGACAGTTGCTGTTGGGCAATCGCGTTCATTCCCGAGAAACTTTCCTGTGCAAGCTCGCGAAGATATTCACGCGAAAGCGACACGTCGGCTCTCATCGCGTTTATGTACGACGCGAGTATGTCTGCCGTGCTTTCCGTTACGCCTTGAATACTCTTGCTTAGCCCTGTCGAATTGTCGCTAAACTCTACGCCTTGCTTTTTCAGACTTTCAACGAGGTTGCTTATCGTCTCCGACCACGCACCGATATTTCCCTGCAAACCCGTGATTTCTCCTGCAATCTTGGCTATCTCGTCCTCCGAGAGCATACCGTCCTCCATAAAGCCGCCTTGACCGTCAGAACCGAATAGCATTGTCTGTACTTGCTTCATTACAGGCTGGATATACTGAATACTTAGCCATTTCTTCATCATGTCGGTCATGATGTCCCCGACTTTCTCGGAATACGCATCAGCCGCGTCTTCTCCGCTCAACCAAGCACTCACAAGCGCGTCCGACAAATCGTCTGCCCAGCTCTTGAGGTTTATCCCGTATAACGTCTCCGCCACTTGCTCCTCATAGTCCTGTATATCCTGCAAAGCCTCCTGTATCTGCTGGTTCAAATCGTTTATGGTTTCTTGCGAGGTGTTGCTCTTTTTCCACTCCTTATCGCGCTGGTAATAGAGTTCCCTTACCTGTGCGTATTTCTCCGCAAGGTTTACCTGTATCTGAGACTGCAAAGTCCTGCCGCCGTCCTCCGTGTTGAGTTTCTTCAACAGGTCGTATTCTTTCTGAAGCGTTTCCAGCCTTTCCGTGTCGTTGCGGCTGGTATAGCTCTTGGCGCGGTTTATTTCTTTCTGTAGGTCTCTTAGAGAAATCAAGGCCGCTTTCTGCTTGTTCAGTGTCTGCGCGTCCACTTTCGCGTTATAGATATTTCCAAGCGTGTAAGTCCCTTTGTTCTCCACATTGTTCAGATAGTTTTCAAGCAAGGTGTATCTCCGCTGCGAGGCTTTAATCTGACGCTCCAGCTTCGCGTTCTTTATCTCGCTTATCTTGGTCGCTATATCGGCCACCGACGAAAGCAACGTCACTCCGCCGCCTATCACTCCGCCGTTTTGGAAACCTTGCATCACGCTGTTCAGACCGCTGCTTATAGTCCCCACAAGTTCCAGCTGGTCTGCGATGTCATCATGCCCTTGCTGGCGGAACATGCTGCCGAACGCGCTGGTCAGGTCGTTCACATAGCCCGTTACGGTCTGCACGCTGTCCCCGAGATTCTTTATGGCCTGCTGCTTCTCGTCGCTTGTCGCGCCCTTGCTGAACAGTTTCTTAACGCTCTTGTACATCTGTGCGAACGGGTCTATCTTGCTCAACTGGTTGCTGATGCTCACCCATCGGTCGCGCAGGCTCTTCAAGTCTCCCTCCGTAGCGCGGTAAGTCGCTCCCGAAGTGCTCGTGAGTACATAGCCGTTGCCGTCCTTCCTTGCGTTTTGGAGTAGATAGTCTATCTCTTTCAGTATGTCGCGCAGCTTGTTCGCGCCCATATAGTCTATATTCCCGAAAATCCTCTTGTATACGTCCGACAACTTGAACGCTTCTTCCTGCAACTTGTTTATCTCGTTGTAGTACTGCTCGAGTATCTTCGTCCCTACTTCGTCGGGAACCAAACCCGAGGCTATCTTGCCGCGCAGTTCGTCTATCTTCTTCTGCAAGTCCCAAATCTTGTCCTCTGTGGTTTTCATCGAGGCTTCTGCCTGTGCTGCCATTGTGAGATATTCTTTCCCTGTCTCGCGTATCTTCTTCTGTATAGAAGTATATAGAGAGAGAAGTTCGGGCTGCCCCATCTTGCTGAACAGGTTTTTGGCGTCCGTTTCGTCCATGCTCCAGTCGTTGAATATCCCCGAAAACTTGCTCTGGAACTTCTTTTTCAATTCCAACGCTTCTTCGTCCCACATCTCGTAGTCGCCAAACGCGAGTTTCGCAAGACTCTCGTTCCCCGATGTGTTCTTGACTGACTTGTACAAATCCCAACGCGAGGAAAAGTCGCTTAGCCAAGTCTGTATTCTTTTCTGCAAGTCCTCTGCGGCTTTCTTCAAAGCGTCTTCTTTAAGACCAAACTCGAGCTTGTTTATCTCCAGCACAAACGCCTGACGTTCTTTCGTGGATTTCGCGCTCATCTTGCTTTTCAACGCTTCAAGCCACTTTGTGTATCTTTCCTCTGTCAAATCGCCGTCCTTGAAGAAGTTCTTGAACGGGGATTCTTCCATCGTTTCGCGCGCTTTGTCGTCGCCCAAATAAGATTTCAGTTTCTTGTACTCCTGCCAAGCCTCCCTTAACTGCGCGAGTTCCGTTTTTGCGCTTTCAAGGGCTTTGTCCGTGGCTTTCTTGTTGGTTTTCTTGGCATCGTCAAGCGATACGCCGAAGAAGTCCAGCCCTCCCTTGCCAGCGTTGTATTTCTTCACCGCACTGTTGTATTGCTGCACGGTATCGCGCACTGTCTCGTCGGCAATAGCCCCTGCGTTTATCTCGCTCTTTCCGTCAGCGGTAATGCCCATCTTTTTCAACGCCTTTACCAGCGCGTCGACCTCTTTCCTGTTCTCCTTCGTCTTGTTTTTAAGCGCATCAAGGGTGTTTGCCAGTCCTCCGCCGTTCTTCACGTCGTTGTCGAACATGCCGCCGAATTTCTCCGACACGTATTTCTGCAATCCAGTCAATACATCGTCCGCACCCGAAAACTGACCCTCTACGTGTACGAATATCTTCTTGGCGATAAACACGTCCCGTATCTTCTGGCGCACCCTCTCGTCCATCACGTTGTTCTGGTCTAAGAAGTTTTCCACGCTCTCCTGTGCAGCCTTGTTCCACTCTGCCGAGCCTTTCTTGATGCCCTTGACATTCATGGCATCTACAAACCTGTCGGCGGTACGGGACGCGCTTGCCGCCAAGCTGTTCATGCTGTCGTTCAAATCATCTGAAAGCCCGTTGTAGAATTTTGTGGCAAGGTTATAAGGAATATTCCTTACAAACATTCCTTGCCAGCTCCTGTTTCCGCTTTCAAACAACATGCTAATCTGACTCGAAATGTCATTACTGCCAATCTTGTTCTTTTCAAGGAGTTTTGCGTATTCGGGATAATTCTTCTTTACCTCGCTCAAAGCCTTGGCGAACTCTTGATTTGCTTTTGCATGGTTTCTGACAAACTTGTCGAGGTCTGCCAGCGCGTCCGCATAATCTTCCGCCCTGCCCGACAGAGAGTCGCCGTCCAACAAACCGCCCCAGCTTCTCATATCGTCATTTATTCCTGCGAGTGCTTCCGACATCGTGCGTTGCACTGTTACGGCTTTCGTCGCGCTTTCCACAGAGGCTTTCAAACTCTTGAAACTCTCTGAAAGAGTCTTGACTTTTCCGTTGGCGTCTTTGCCGAACGCTTTCTCAAACTCCTCGCTCGCGCTTCGCGGATAGTAGTCTTTAAGCGCGGTTTTCATCTTGTTTATCGCTTCCTGCAACTCGCTGCTGCCCGACTTCTCGGGATTTACGGTGTTTATCTCGTCCTGTATTCCGCTTAGGCTTCTCGCGGTCTCGCCGCCTTTCTCGCGTATGTTTTCAAGCTGCTCTTTCAGTTCGCTTGCCCTCTGCACCACCTTGCCTATCACATAGCCTACCGCCGCAAACGCCGCCGTCCACGCCAGTTGCCCTGCTATGGCGCGCAAAGCCACTCCGATACGCTGCGCCACTATGGCAACGCCCTGCAAGCCAGTTCTGAACTTTCCTGCGTTCTGGTACGACGCGTATGTCGCATCGCTCCAACCGTAAAGACGCTTCAATATCTTCCCTTCGTATTCGTTCACTTGTTTCGTCATAACGAGATACGCGGCTTTCACGGAGTTCAACTGTCTCGCGTTCTGCAACTGCCTCACGGTATACATCGCCTGTGCGTTGTTAGAGTTCACCGTTGCCTGTTGCACCGACTGCTCGGCTTTCGTGTCCACTTTCAAGTAGCCGCCGTTCGCGTTGCGTGCCGTGTAGAACGTTTTCATCATATTGGCGTCCAACGCCCTGTTGGCAAGCATAGCCCCAAGCCTGTATAGCTTTATCGCTGCCACGGCTGAAAGTATGGACATTCCCATTGCTAGCCACTGGTACGTCATGTTGGTCAGCGTTTCCGCAATGGATTTCAATCCGTCGCCCAGTTTGGAGTTTGCAAGAGAGCCGAACATAATGTCTATCGCATCGGCCAAGTTCTTCCATTTCGACTTCAAGCTCTCGCTCATAGCCTCCTGCATGTTGTAGAACTGTCCGCCTTTGTCCGTCATCGTCTCAAACGCTTTCTTCACGTCGTCGAAACTCACCTGTTTGTTACTCACCCTCTCGTAAATCTCCGCAGCGGTAACAAGCCTGCCCTCCTGTGCGCTATACTGCTTTGAGAGCATGTCGATAATGGGCAAATTCGCCTCCGTAAGCTGCCTCAATTCTGTTCCTGCAAGTACGTGCTTGGCTTTTATCTGACCATAGGCAAGAATAATCCTGTCCATGCTCACACCTACACCAGCACTCACGTCGGCTAACCGTTTCATCGTGTCGTACAGCTCGTTATACGGCACACTGTACGCCGTCAACTGCTTTGCGTAGGAATTTAACTGAAGAACGCCGAACGGCGATTTTACGGCCAGCGTCTGTACCTTGTCGAACACGCTCTGCGCTTTGCCAGCATCTTTCAATATACTTGACATCGCTATCCGTTGGTTTTCAAGTTCACCGCCGATGTTTACAATGCTTTTCGCAAAGTCCTGCCAAAAGTATACCTGCCCGAGCTGTATCAGCTCGTTCTTTACCGACCCAAAGAAACTCGTAGTCCGCTCGCCCGTACTGTTGAGAAAATTCAACGAACTCGCGTGCTGTCTAATCGCCTCCGTTGCGCTCTGATGCGCGCTGGCTACAGAGTTCAACGCTTTCTGCTGACGCTGCATCACGCTGGTTGTCCTTGCAGCTATCAACGCAACCTTTGCCTGACTCTCGTTTATCAGATTTGCTGCTCTCACGGCTCGAAGTTCCCCTGCGGTGAGACTACCGTTGCCGTTCACCGCCGCTCCGCCCTTGGTCTTTACGTCTATCGTGAACGTCTGGCCTCGCAGAGCGTTGTTTATGCTGTTCACAAGCGCAGTCTTGTCTATCTGAATGTTCTTTATCGTTACGTTGCTCTCCAAGTCCTTAATCAGCTTGGCACGTATTTTCTTGACCTCCGCGTCCGTCTTGTCGCGAAGTAGTATATCAAAGTAAAGGTTGCCGAGATTTGCCATTTTTCTTGTCGTTTTTATCGTTTACAGACTGCTCGGTTTCCACATCTCACTGTTGAAACTCAAACCGTCATCTTTTTCACCGTTCTTTCCGTACTTCTCCTGCCAGCGTCTCGCCGCTTCTTCCAACGCCTCCCTGTCGGGACTCGTAAAGCCGTCCTTGTTCTTCTCTTTCGGAGTTCTCGTGTTCAGCACCGCCACGTCGCTTGCCATCAGTTCCACCTGCGCTATCGTCATGTTGTTCATTACGTAATACAACGGAGGGGTTACCGCTATTCCGAATATCCTTAACGGCTCGCTTAGCCACGGATTACGCTTTGTTAGCTCCCAGAGGCTGCCCCATACCGTCCTTGAAGGATATTCTCTGCTTCCTTCCTTGTCATCTGCATCGCTGTGTCTTTCATCGCGGTCAGTAATATGGTAGCTGTCAAGTACGGCTCGAGCGGTACTTTTTTTTTAGCACACTCCACTATCGGCAACAGTTCCTGTTCCGTATACTGCTTCACGTAGAAATACCAACGCCACACAAACCACCACAGGAATTTTATCTTCCAGTAGCCGTTCAGCTTTATCGCCGCAACACACTTGCACAACACGCTCTGCTCGTCCTCTTTCTCGTTTATCATTACGTCCGTCATCTTGCGGATAGCAAAATACCCGAGCCAGTATATCTTCACGTCCTTGCCGCGGAGTTTCACCGTGTCGTACTGGTTCTTTATTATGGAGTTCAACTCTTTCTCGTCCTGTTTCGACGGTTGGGTTATGTTCTTTTTAGCCATAATGGATATGTACTTGTATTTCTCGTTTTTCTGTAATTTGATTTCTGTTGCGCTTCACTGGAAACAAACAACGGCGGTCAACGCTGTCAGACCAACGCCCACCGCCGTCCGTTTGTACAGAAAAGCGAATTTTCTCCTACTATGATTTATTACAACTCTTTAAGAACCTGCGCTGGTTTTGGGAGTGAGGATATAGAAGTTCGCACCGCTCGCATCGCCTACGGGAGTAACCTTTACATTGAAGTAAGCTGGTTTGTCCTGTTCGCACACAAACGAGGAATAGCCCTCTATATTAGGCAAGAATATCGCGCTGTCCTTTGCCTGACTGGTCATGTACAGACCGCCCGAAAGTTTCTTAGGCTCGGTGGTAAAGCCGTTGCCCTCGTAAGTAACGCCGCCAACAGAGTTGGCCATGGTTATCTTCGAGGCAGTCTTTTTGTCCATAAGTATCTCCGCAAGGGCTTCTGCCACACTCGCCACTTGGAACGCAATGTCGCTGTCGCCAGCATCCGCTACGCTCGTCCATTCCGCACCAGTGGTGAGCTTGATTTTGGTTACGCTCGCCTCGCCAGTGTTGAATGTTACGCCATCTTCAAGCACAGGAAACTCCATGTCAAACTTGGTAATACTTGCCAAAGTCGCATTAGCCTCCGCGATGTAATACACATTCTTCATCGAATTGAACAACACGCGCAGCTTGTCTAATCCTGTGGTTATAGAAATCTCTGCCATTTTGTCGTCTCTTTTATTTGTTATTTCTTTATAATAAGACTAACCTGTAAACTCACCGCATGAAAGCCCATCGTGTCGCTTCCCGAATAGAGCATTTTCGGTTTCAACGCAATGTAAAGCTCGCTGTCTACGGGAAACAGACTTGCACACGACTTTACCAAACTCCCCAACAGTGTAGTGTTTTCCACACCGCCCTGCCTGTCCCTCGCAAAAAGGGATATAAGCATCGCGGAAGTCTGATACGTGTCGCCGCCGTCCGTTATGCCACTGCCGAGAGACACCACTGCAAATGCGTTCATCGCATCTTTCACCGCCGCAGGGCGACTGCCGACAAACACACTTATGCCGAGCTTGTCTTTCAAACCCGTACAAACGTGTTGCAATATGCCGTCGTAGTTGAACTCGTCTTTCATCTCGCGTTACAGTATCTTTTTCTTTGAATTAATATACACTATATACCCATTACCGATTTTAGCCGTGCCTCTGCCACGGAAAAACTTCCTTGCAGCACTTTCCAGCCTTTCGACATTTCAAGCCATTTGGAATACTCTGTACCTGTCGCCATTCTGAACATCACGCCGCGAGCCAGCTTGCCCGAAATCTCTTTCACGGTTTTCTGTGCCGTCTGCATGCCGTATGGGTCGGTAACGTTCACATTGCCCGTGCGGCGTTGGTTCTTGCGACCAGAGTAGTCCAGTTTAAGCCTTTTGGTCTCGCCCTTTTTCAACTTGGGTATCAAAGGGGCAGGAATACTCTCACCAAGACTTTTCACCTGTACCACCTGACCGTTCACCGCAAAACCGCAAGTATAACTCGTCTCCGTGTTGCCGCTCCAGCTTTTCCAACTGGGGGTACGCAGTTCATACGCATCTTTCAGCATCACTTCCGAGAACTCCCTCATCTTGGCAGAGAGCGTGCTCATAATGATAGCCCGTGCTTTCAGTATGCCCATATCAAACAGTCTCTCGTTCTCTGCGCTCATCTCTCGTCTTATTTCGGAGTCTCCTCAGTTCTTCGCCATATTGAAATACACCGTCGTACCCAAGTTTCCAGCGTAACAGTCAGTTATCATACAGGACTTGAACTCACCCTGCATATCCGTTACGTCAAGCATATCACCCGAAAGTATTCCCTTCACAGTCCCAGGCACACTGAGAGAGTAGTCGCTTTTCACAACGCCACTCGTCTTGAACGTCCTCAAACTCGTGTTGGTCTGTTTCCTGCAAACACCCTCGTACAACACCGTCTCCTCTCCCTCGCTGAAATTGTCAACGTCCGAAAGGCGGTATATCCTGCAAGTGTGCGGAAATCTCGGGTTACTTACTGACATCACGTATATGTTTGGATAAATTACGGATAGATATATAGTTTTGCAATCAGAAAGTATGTATCTCAAACTTGCTGCGGCTGCCCGATTCTTCGCCCCATTTGTTATACAGGTCGTTGGCCATTTGCCGCAACAGACGCTTGTCATACGCGCTCGTTTGCCAGCCTCCCTCCTTGTGTTTCCACCCTGCATCGGCATCTTCCGTGTCGTTCTTCACGCTCGGAGTGCTTGCGCACCACATATACAAGTCTGCGGTACACAAATCGCGCTCACGTTCCGACAATGCTGCCGCAGGAACTCCAAAGTTGAAATTCCTGCGAAGCATTATACTTGCAAGCGCACTGTCGGGTATCTCGTAGGAAGTTACTCCACGAAGATAAGCCTCAAGCGTTAGCGTTGAGAGGTCAGAACCGCATATATTGCAATTACAGTCTGCCATACTTTCGTCTTATAGTCTTTAAGCCGTTACAGTGCTTATGAACATGTAGTTTGGCTTGTCGGGTACACAGATTTGCGCAGCCTCGCTCTCGATGTAGAGAGAATGGGTATGCGGCTCTGCATACTGCATCAGTTTCAGGCGGTTGCCCTCGAAACCTGCCACCTTGTCCTCGTCATAGCCGAGAGTGATAGGCTCGACACCTTGAATGTTTCCAAGCTCGCCGTCGGGTACGAAAGCAACGACTTTCGGGTCAAAGCTCTCAATACGGGTAGCAACCAAGTCGGGATTACCGTCAGTATCAGTGGTGGGCTTGTCGATGAAAGCATACGCATCGCGAACAACAATACTGTCTACGCGGACAATCTTGCGGATTACTTCTTTCACCACATCCTCGTCTGCGTTCTTGGCCAAACCGCTTGCGATAGTCTCGCTTGCGGCAGCAGGGTACATTCTAAGACCTACGGCTTTGAGTACTGCGCTGTGGTTAAGCATGTCGTCCCACAAATCGCGGCTGATTTCCATTCTAAGAGCACCGCTGTAATGACCGTCCTTGCGGATATACTTCACTCTGTCGCGGAGATAGCCCAACGGGTCAGCCGCAGTTCCCTCGGTTGAGTGGTCTTCATTAGTCCACCAGCGTTTGGTGCTCGTAAGTGCATCGAAATTTGCGGTCGGAATACCGAACTCGATAGTGATACCGTTCAAACCGCGAGGATTATTGGTAGTGTCGATAGTAAACTTACCCTTGCTGACAATCTGCATACGCTGATGCACAAGCGCGTTGTAGAACGATGAGATAAGTCCGTCGGTGCTCTCGTCAAGAAGCGAAAGGAACGCATCACGCATACCTTTGTCCATCGCGTCAAGACCGTAACGTTCTATCAACTGAAGCTTTTCAAGCACAATACGACGGTCAAGGCGGTAGAATTTCTTCTGGGTAGGAATATTACCCGTTACGCCCTGCAAGTCGTTCAACGCAGCGAGATAACCCGGACTGTCAACGTCTACGTATGCAGGAAGCGTCTTTGCCCCTGCCACCGCAGTAAGCTGTTGGAAAGAATAGCTTAGAGAAGTGGGCGCAAACTGAAAATCGGGTACAGTCTCATAATTGTACTTTTCGTTGTATCTGTCAACGAAAGACTGCCAGCTCTCACCGTTCAGAGCGGAAAGAAACAACTGGCTGTAAGTCTCTGTATTTAGTCTGTTCATGTCTTTCTCGTTTTAAGTTATTCTACAAAAATCACCATAGGGGTAAGAGTGTTGAGTTTCAACTTGGCCAAAGACGCAGACGCAATCATCTTTGCGTCCAGTTTACCGTGGAATACCACAGTGCCTGTTCCTTGGTCTGTCGCACTCTGAAAGTGGACATCGCTCTGCAAGTAGCCGTTGATACCGAGCGCAAGCACCGCAGCCGCATCGGCACAAGCCTGTACTTTTGCGTCCGTATATGCGGTAATCTCGCCACCCGAAAGTTTCACGGGAGTTCCTGCTGGGATAACACCTTTCCCGTCTGTCAAAAATTCAGAAGCGTTCTTCACAATTCCGCCTCCGTTATAGACTTCAAGCACTTCAATCCATACACGCTTTGCGTGTTTCAAGTTTACGGTACTCGAAGCGAAAGAATTTCCTTGTGTAGCCATTTTTTTCTTCTTTATTGTTTATTGCCGTTTCCCCAACGCTCTCTCTTGGCCTTACGCGTAAAGAAATCGTCGAGTTCTTTCGATGCGCCGCTGCCTCCGCCGTTCCCTGCATTGCGCGGAGAGATACCCTTGCCTCGGCAAGCCGTATATTCCGCATCATACTTCTCCAGCATCTGCTTTGTGAGCACATCTACATTCGTCTCGTCCCCGAAGTCCGCACCAGCGAGTGTCTTTTCAAGCACATACTGGTCTTTCGCACCCTGTTCCGTCATCTTCACCCTGACCTTGGAAAGCAATGCATCGTAAGCCTTGCTCTTTTCGGTCTCGTTCAGTTTCTTTTCAAGCTGCTCCACCTTCTCCTGATACGACTGCATCGCCTTGAGGATTTTACTTATACCCTCGTCGCCACCGCCGTTGGGGTCGGGTTTCGGCTCTGTCTTCGGATTTACCTTGGGGTCGGGAGTGGGTTTCCATTTTTTCTTGAAATCCTCCACCGCCACCGAGACATCGTGGTTGAAATTACCGCTCAATGACTTCAATACGCCTGCGTGCTTGGTGAAATATGCATCGTCAGGCTCTCCGCCGTCTGTCGGCAGATTCAGCGAAACATACTCGGTAATCGTTCTGTCAGACAGACTGGTTTCTCCAATCTCCCCTCTAAGTCTTTCTATGATTTGCTCTTGTTCCATAAAACAACTCTATTGTATATTATTCGGATTTTTAAGGTCTTTCCTCTTTCTTTCCGTTTTATTCCAATACTGCGAACTCACTCGTCCACACTCGCAAAGATATATATTTTTTTATTTACAAATGAATACAAAGAAAATATTTTATCACAAAAATATTCAAATAAATCGTTACCTTTGAATTTGTTATGGTAGACAACGGTATAATTAAACGCGAAGAAAACCCAGTACTCGAATACGAGGATTTCGACGAACTAAGGGAGCGTGCGCTTAAAGACAGTTCGCTGCATATCATCTCGCCGCAAAAGGGAGGGCAGGAGGAAATTCTTTCTTGTCCTGCCGATATTGTCATAGGCGGCGGTTCGCGTGGAGGAGGCAAGACCGCGGCGTTGCTTATGGAGACGTTATACGATGTCTACAAAGACCATTTTCGGGCACTCCTGATGCGTAAGGAAATAGAGGACTTGTCCGACATGATTGAAACATCACAGATGTTCTACTCGCAGTTCGGGGAATACAACCGTTCCAAGTCCGACATGCGCTGGAACTACCACAACGGAGGTTTTCTCAAATTCGCGTATCACGCAGGGAGCATAGAGGATTTCAAGACAAGGTTTCAAGGTAAACAGTTCGCCTACATCGGCGTGGACGAGATAACCCACATGGAATATCAGAAATTCAAGTATCTGATAACCTGTAACCGTAATGCGTTCGGCATCAGAAACAGGTTTATCGGCACGTGCAACCCCGACCCCGACTCGTGGGTAGCGAAGTTCATCTCTTGGTGGATAGGCGAGGACGGATTCCCCGTAAAAGAGCGCGACAGCGTTATACGCTACTGTTTTATGGACGGAGACGACGTTTCCACCGTAATATGGGGAGACACACGGGAAGAAGTCTATCTCCAAGCCAAGGATATTATAGACCGATACTGGAAGCCCGAATACCTGAAATACGGCAGCCCGCAGGAGTTGTTCGTCAAATCCGTCGCTTTCGTCGAGGCCAAACTTGCCGACAACGAAATTCTTCTCAAATCCGACCCGTCATATCTCGCAAACCTCGCCAACCAGTCAGAAGAACAGCGTGAGCGCGACCTTGGAGGAAACTGGAAATTCAAAATGGCTGGCGACGACATGATTAAAATTCCTCACATGGAGAAATTCTTTGAAGCACCAGCCTTGCCCACGGAAAACGAGACGCGTTACGCCACTTGCGATGCGGCGTTTGAAGGCGGTGATAACCTCACGCTTTGGCTTTGGAAAGGCTGGCACATTGCAGACCTTGCGGTATTCAGACTCAACGCAAAGGACGCGGTATTGGCCATAAAGGGCAAGCTCGAAGAATGGGGAGTAAGGGAAGAATACTTCACGTATGACCTTAACGGTCTCGGGCAGGTTTTCAAGGGGTTCTTTCCGCGTGCATTGCCTTTTCTAAACAACGAAGCGGTAGATGAAAAATTCAGGAACATCTACGGGAACATCAAATCACAGGCAGCCTATATGTTCGCAAAAAAACTCATAGACGGAGAAATATCCATTGCTCCCGACTTGTTGGAACGTCGGTATTCGGGCAAGGGTTACGCGAACACCAAACTGCGTGATATACTGATGCGCGAGAGAAAAGCGATACGAAAAGACGAAAAGACATACGACAAAGGCTGGTGCATCATAAAGAAATCGGCAATGAAGCGGCTTATAGGACACTCGCCCGACTTTATAGAAGGACTGCTCGAACGTATGATATTTGAAATAAAACATAAACAAAGAAGAATTAAAGGATTAGGTTTATTATGATAAAGACAGAAGTTTTCTCAAAAACGCCATTCGGGAGAGTTACTTCCGCGCGTTATCTCAAAGGGGCTATCGTTTCCGATTTAAGCACGGCAGCCTACCCCGTGGAAAGCCAGCAATGGCAGACACTTTCACAGTCCGACTTCCTGCGCGAATACTATCCGTGGGGACATAAAATAAACTCGGAGATATTCTATCCCGACAGAATACGCTACGAAGAAGACGCGGAGGGAAACAAAAATTTCTACCGTCAGAAGATTTCACGTGTGGCAATGCCGTTCCAGATGATAATCACTGCGCAACATCTCGTCCATCTTTGCGGAAATAAAATACACTTTGAACTCACGGACGGAAAAGAGAACGAACAGCACAACGAGTTGTTCTTGCAGACAATGCGCGGCTGGCTGGAGAAGAATATGGAGGTAAGGTTCTACGAGTTTGCGCGCTCGTGCAAGATAACAGGCGACGGAGCAATAGTGTTCTATCTCCACAACGGGAAGCTATACACAAAAACCCTCTCATTCCTCAACGGAGACACGCTTTATCCCCACTACAACGAGATAACAGGACGCCTCGACACTTTCGCAAGAAGATACTTCACCTATACAGGACGCAAGAAAACGGAATGGGTCGAAGTTTGGGACGAGAGCAATATGTATCTCTACCGACGCAACAAAGGCGTTTCGGGTATCGACGCGCTCACTTGGGCTGCACCCGACTCTCTTGACGGCTTGGAAAGTTACGACCTTGTAGATACCAACAGACACGGCTTTGACGGAGTTCCCGTCGCTTACCACAGAGACCCCGACGGAGCATGCTGGACTTTCGCACAGGACAGCATAGACAATTACGAACTCGCGCTCTCGCAGCTCACGCAGAACAATATGGCATACGCGTTCCCCATTATGATACTCAAAGGTGATGATGTGGAGATACAGGGTGATATGTACGGAGCGGTAAAAGCCATTTCCATGGGCAAGGACGACGACGCGAGCTATCTCGACCGCCCCAACGTTTCCGATGCGTTCAGCCTGCAATTACAGACGTTGCTGAAGATGATATTCCTCGGTTCGTTCACGGTAATGCCACCCGAGCTAAAATCGGGCGACCTGCCAGGCGTTGCGATAAAGCTCATATATTCTCCGTCCCTTGAACGCGCCATGCTCGATGCAAAAGAGTACAAGACACCGCTGAACGATATAGTCAGACTATTCATGTACGGCTACGGAGTGGAAACATCGCAGCTTACAAAGCTATACAACTTCTGGGTATATCCGTCCATAAGCCCGTATATACACCAGAACGGAGCGGAACTTATAAACAATCTCGTACAGTCGGTAAATTCCAAGATACTGTCCCACAAGACAGCATCGGAACTTTCGGGCTACGGCAAGAATGACGAATGGGACAGGCTAATACGCGAAAAGAAAGAGGAAGAAAGTGCGGATTTACTCTACAACCTCGCACAGACAGGAGAAATAAAACCCACTTCACAGACAGAAGAATAAACTTATAAGTCAATCTTATGGCAGAAAATACAGAAATAGCGAAAGAACAGCAGGAACAGCAGGATTTTTCCGCAGCCGAAGCGTTGTTGATACCCATTATAGGGAAATGGAGGCTCAATACAGCCAAGAAGTATATCATAGAACGCAAAAAATACGAGAATTACGCAAGCAAGAGGGTTTATAGTCTTATATACTCTCTCTTGCGCTATCTCATTCACATCGCGTACAAGAAAAGCGGACATTCGTTCTACAAGTTCCTTGAAGAAGTAACCCTCAACGGGACAAAGAGCATTTTTTCAAAGAACAAGGAGGTCTTGAAGCGCACCGAAACGCTAAAAAACGAGTTGTTGAACACACTTGTAGCTTACAGTCTTTACGCTATAAACACGCAACACTCGCGCAGTTGGGACGATGACGCGAGATACAGGGAATATCTCACGGAAAAGCCCACGGAATACTTCAACGAGGACGATATTCAGTATAGCGTTGAACGTTACACAGACAGGCTTTTGCGTGAAGCGGAAGTGCTTGTCCTCTGCGGTTTGCAGACAGGACGCACGGAAAACGGGCTGCTCACAGAGTGGTCGATAGGCGCGGAGAGTTCTTTCGAGACTGATTTCGTAAAAGACAACTTCAAGAAGTCCCGAAAGATAGAGGAACGCTGGGAAGTACACCAAAAGACATTCAAGTCCCACACCGCAAAAAGCGCATCACGCGGTCTTGCGACGCTGGTTACATATCTTCTCTCCAAAATATGGATGCAGTATCTGTTATACAGAAACACCACGACATTCTTTTACGTCTCACGCGGCAGTTCCTATCCGTGTGAGTTGTGTCAAAGCCACGTAGGAATACACAGATACGCAGACGAACTGCCGCCTTATCACAGAAACTGCTGCTGCATAGCCGTTCCCGTTTACCGCGACGAATACTCACAGCTTATATAAACCTTTGACAAGATGTTTACTTTAACAACAAGCACGGTATTCGCGCATGGCGTGTCGTATCTGTGCGACAACAGGGAAATACTAAACTCCATTCCAGACAAGAGTATAGACCTCGTGCTCACCGACCCACCTTACATCGTTCATACATCAGGCGGTTCACGCTCGCGTTTCTCGCGCAGAGCGAAGAAAATCACAGAAAATATGAGACAAAACGCACTTTCAGAGGGGTTTGACTGGGAATATTACTTCGGCGAGTTTTTGCGCGTGTGCAAAATCCCAAACATACTCATATTCTGTTCCAACGACCAAGTGCCGAACACAATGAAGTTCTTTATGGACAGGAATATCTCCACGACACTTCTTGTATGGAACAAGACAAACCCGATACCGACAAGAAACTCGCACTATATACCAAGTACGGAATATATAGTATACGTACACGGCAAAAGGGCTACGTACAACTACAAAGGTCTGCCAGTAGACTACAACAGAAAAGTCTACACCTCCCCAGTCATTCCTGCACACAAGCGCGTGCACCCCACACAGAAACCACAGGAGCTTGTTTCGCGGCTTATACAGGTTCATTCAAACAAGCATGACACTATATTAGACCCGTTTGCAGGAAGCGGCACGACAGGGCTTGTAGCAAGCAGTTTGGAAAGGTACTTCATGCTTATGGAAAACAACGAGGATTTCTACTCGCGTCAGATAGAATACCTTAAAAGCAAAATACCGCAAGTAAGAGTTTAACCTCTCTCTTGCGGTATAATGAAACAAAGAAAACATTACATCAAGAAGCGTTGTCTTTCTCCAATTCCTTTTCTGCCTTTTCAAAAAACTCCTTCATCTCTGGCGTTTCCGCTATCTCGCTCTTAGTTCTGAGGTTTTTAAGTTCCTCCGCATCTTCTTCCTCACTTACAGACTTTGCGTTCTTCATATTCCTCTCGTTGAGAGCGTTCACAGCATCTGCAAAGTCATTGAGGAAGTCCACGTCCAAGAGTTTTATGTTAGTAACGGCATAATACACGGTAAACACTGCCCTTACATACTCCTCGTTGTCACCAACGGCAGTAGCGAAGCGCAAGAACGTATACATTTCGTTGTCCTCGTCCCACTCCACTCTCCAAGAACCAGCAATGTCTGTAACCCTCGCAACAAGTTTGCCCTCCCCGACGCTTACAAACATCACCTTAAAACTACCGTATTGTTTTTCCATCACAACACTCTCGTCCTTTACTTTCCCTTTAATATCTTTCATACATATAACGTTTTGTAAATATACACATTAATCCTTTATCGCTGGCAGCACACTTTTGAAACCCTTGCCTTTTGCAGCCTCTGCCTTTTCGTCGTAAGCCCTGAGAGCATCAATACACCTGTCTACATCAAAACAGTAGACACCGTGTTTTGCCACGTACAGACCCTCAAAAACTTTCTTTGACATCATATAAGTCATTTTAGCCACGCTTATACACAAGTACTCTGCAAGAGCCACAGTACCGCGTGCGTAAATCTTCCCTCCGTCCTCATACAGGTTCTTTACCTTAGTATCAAGAGTCAGCCTTTTGCCTCGCGCCTTCTGTGCAGCCTTGAACTTCTCGCTCTTGGCCTCTTCCTTCGTCAGTTCCCCAGCCTCCTCTTTCTTCTCTATCGCAGCCTTTACAGTCTCCAAGTCGTTAATCACAATCTTGCGAGCCTTTGCATCCTCCTCTATCAACTTCTTCTTCAAGTTCTTTACAGCCATCTTTCCAAACACACCCACATATATCCCGTCTGTCTTTCTCTTAATCTCATATCCAGCAGTAGTGAGTATTCTGTTAAACTCAAGCTCGCTCTCTATAACCTCTTTCCTGTTGAAGCACCAACGCTTGTAGTCTATATAAACGTCATGACGCTTTAGCCACGCTGGCTCTACGTCGTTCACGTCCCCGTACTTCTTCATATAGCCCCTTTCAAACATAAACTTCGTAACATTGTTGCCGCCGCTGGAATACTCTGCCATCACCCTGTCTGCAACACGCGAATACGGAAGTTTGTATTCACCCTCTATAAACTTCCTGCGACCCTCCATAATCCAATTGAATATACCGCTGTACTCATCTCTCAAGTCGTCTGCAAGAGTAATCTTCTGCTGTTCCTTTGAAATCTCAACGTAAAACGGAACAATGCACAACCTGCGCTTCATACCCCAACTGTCGTCAACCAACTTTGGCAACTTGTTAGTGTTAGCCATCATCAACGGAATGTTCCTTGCAGTAAAGTTATCACCATAGTTCACCCTCGCCTCAACAGGCTCACCGCTTATCAAACTCTTTATCGCATCACTGTCCTTTCCAAACGCCAACGTGTTAATCTCACTGCAATAGTTCAGCCTCTTGCCATTTATGTAAGCTATGTTCTTCTTCCTCTCATCACCGCTCATCAACGCACTTAAAGCAAAGTTAGTAACGTTCTCCTTACCCAATATACCAGTAATGGTCTCATAAACCACACTCTTCCCGTTGCTGCCAGAGCCGTACAGTATCAACAACGTCTCTATCTTAGCCCTGTCCCTGTCTATAAATATACTGCCTAAAAACTCCTGCAACAAATCCTGCAACTCAGTATCAGGCAACACTTGGTCTAAAAACTGCAACCACACAAAAGCCCTGTCGTCAGGAATATAATCATAGTCCACAGATGTTACCTGCACCCACTTCCTGTCAAAGCCATGAACCTCACCGCTCTCCGTATCATAAACGCAATTCCGAAACACCATCAGCTTGTTGTCAGGGTACAACACCTTGCTCTCTACAACATTCCTGCATATCTTGCTCATACTCGACACCTTGCCGTAAAACCCAAACGGAACTTTACACCTGCGCATTATGTCATATATCAAATTACTGAAATCACTCCACGATATGGCACTGTATATCTTCCCGTCAAAACAATAAGGAATACCGTTGAACATCGCTACACTACTGTTCTTCAACGCCTCCCTCAACAAATCCTGAACAGCATCAACCTTTGCCAAGCCCTCCATTCTCTCCAATACAGTACTCAACTCACTACCCTCCATCAACCCATACACCTCACTCAATAACAAATCATACTTCAAACTGTTCATTGTCTTCTCCTTTTAATATATATGCAAATATAAAAACATTAATCACAACCCATACACCAACCAACAACCACCTCCCTACACCCAATAACACAAAAACAACACTCAGACACCTCACACACGACACCCACCCATACACACAACACCACCCAACAGACAGCCAAAAGCCCTCCAAAACCCTCTTTCGTGTTTAACTATATTTTAACTATATTTTCACAGTCTTTAACGCCCTAAAAC
>CAVEFV010000160.1:0-18042 GCA_963615025.1 Firmicutes bacterium CAG:95
CAAAATGCACCGTAATAAATACTTGCATCAGTATTTTTCTCAAAAATCAGCATATCCAGCCAGCTTCTAGTGTTCTTAGATGCGTCTATTATCTTGAGCAGAAGCTTTATTTTTTCTGTCTGGATTTCTGACTCTCCCAGCAGCACCCGAAAGTAATATTGCAATCCGTTGTACTCAGGCCATTCCTGCACGGTAGCAGTCTGATATACAGTCTGGATCATTTTCTCTACCGCTGCTGGTGTGCCCTTGATGTGGTGCCAGCCTACCGATTCCCTTACCAATCGTCTTTTGGTATCTATATCCATGCCTACAGGCTCATAGAAGTCTACATGCCACTGCCATGCCAGCAGATCAATGATATCCTCCGAAAGTTCATCCAGGCGGGGCAAAATCAATGTCTTGATAGTTGCCGCCGTTGCAGCCTGAAATTTTGCATCCAGCGTCCGGGCCACGGCTGCAAGCTGTTTATCTGCCATCAGATTCTGTGGCATGATATCAGCAAGGCTCAGACTATGTATGTCCTTAATCATCTTCCAGCCCCTCAAAGCTTACATTCGTACTTCCTATGGTAGCTACCTGAGCCCTGCTTATGGCTGTATATGCTGGTGTGCGTATTTCGGCACGCTTTACACCGGCGGCTCTCAGTCTGTAATAAAGCTCAGTGGGGTTGATATCCCGCCCCAGCTTCAGGCCCTGCCATGCGATAAATCCACTTATAGCTGTTTCCACATTTGACTGGATTGTAGATGCTGCTGTGGCATCCGTGCGGTCAATCCAATAGGATAAATCAATATCGTAGGCTACCGCCGTTGGTGCTTCCACTATAACCTTGTCCGTCAATGGTCGCACATTCCGAGTGTTGAGAGTTTCAGTCACCTGGTTTAAAACCTCTTCAGACGGTAGCTCTCCACCCTTCATAAGCGGTCTTACCGCCACCTCCCCAGGTGCTGGGCTTTCCACGGAAACATCAATAATTAAGGCGTTCGCCCTCTTTGCATGATATTCATAAGCCCCCGTTGGGCCTGCTGTTGAGAACTTTTCCGGTGCTTCCTGAATCCTCAGTCTGTATGCATCATCGCCTTCCTTATCACTGCCACCATCGCTAATGGTGATATTTGTCACACTGGCCACAAAGGGCATTGAATCTACAATTTTTTTTAGCTCCCCGATGCTGTAGCCATTGCCATTTTCTCCAACCTCAGTGCAGGTAGCCGATACTGTTGCGCTGAGCTCCCCTTTCGGGATAACCGCAACCTCATCAGTGGCGAATATTACACCGTCGCCAGCTGTTGCCCTGGTGCCAGCCGGGATCGTAGTGGGCACCTCTCTGGCAGCACTAAGGGTAAATTCCAATGTGGTGGTGGCAGCCGATGCCTCCAGGCGTTCCGTTCCTACTAATATGCCGATATGGTCCAGAAAATCCCCCTTGGAATAGGCTAGCAGGTTCATTTTGGCAGTTTCGTTAATCAGCTCGTATAAATGGGTAATGATATACACAATGCCCATCAGAAACAGTCTCAGCGGATCTGCAGCAGCCAATGTCCTGCCTAGGCATTTCTCGACGCCGCCAATTACAAAGTTTTCTATTTCCTCTGGCTCAATATCCACAAAATCCACATCGGCCAAGGTTTTATAAGCCATCTATCTTCACCTGCACTTTCACATTCAGCTTTCCTTCTATTTCCTTGCCCCCGAATACCACCCCTACCACATTGCATCTAGGCTCATATTTCTTTACAGCTGCCACAATTTCTGATGTAATCAGCGTTTGAGCACTAGCTATGGGTTTGTCCAGGGCATCGCAGCTTATGCCGAATTCCCTATACATAGGTACCGTGCCTTTTTCGGTGGTGACTATGGCCCGCACATTTTGGATTATTTCCTCCAGCTCATTAGCCGGTGCAAAATCAATATCAGGGCCCAGGCTATTTATTTCCAGTATCATAATAACCTCCTTTATGTGCCAGCGCTGTCAGCAACATACTCTTTTAGTGTAACTTCAATTTCTGTAACAATAGTCCGCCCCAGATTGTCCACCGTGTCCACGTTTTCTCCAACGCTTTCAATGATCCATGGATTTGCCCCCACAGTCTGATTGTTGAGAACAAAATACAGAGGCTCTGCCTGCTGGCACTTCTCCCTGACTTTTGCTACCTCAGCTCGTGGCTCAACCCCTGCCTGCATAACAAACTGCATGGTAAATGTGATTTCTTCTAAATCAGGCCCGATATACTCCAAGATTGGCTTTTGGCCAATAACATCGTGGCTGGTATATCTGCCTTTAGTATTTTGCTTGAGGTTATTAAAGGTGACTACCTTGCTGCTGGATACCGTAAAGGCAATATCCCCCAAAGCTCCCAGGGCTGTAGGTATTCCCGAATTTGACAGTTTGGCAGTAAGGTCGCTAAGCAAGGTTGCCCCCAACTGCTGCAGATTTTTTTGTACATTGCTTTTATAGCTGTTTGTTATGCCTGCTAAAAAACTCATATTCAACCTCCTGCAAACACGTTAGGAGAGCCCCCTGTGTGACTACCACTCATACCGCAGGCAATGCACACTGTGGCATCCCCTATCCTGGTAAGCCCCCTACCATTAACAAAAACGGTGGATGACGCTCCAGAGCTCTGAAATACGCCCCCATGAGGGCAATTTGTAGGTCCTGTGTCGCCTAAACGATGCGTTCCCAAGCCATTTATAAATACATTACCGCTAACCTGACTGTTAGTACCGCTGCGTCCGTGAGGGCAACAGTCAAAGCCCATATTGCAGGTGCCTGTTGTGCCATCTCCCAGCCTTGTTGCTGCCGGCATATCATCCACCTCCTTATATACATGCTGTAGCCTGTGCCACCAGTTTTCCTTCCTTGATTAGTTTGCGGATATAGTCAATGCCACGCTGGGTAACATAGGTAGTTGTAGCAACCACTGTATTCTCTCCCGCCGTGAACTTGGATTCCACCAGCTTGAAATACCCAGCATCCACATATCTTTGATACGGCACATTGTCCTTATTCAGTACCGAGATGTTTCTGAGTGCCTTGTACATATTGTTGCGTCCCAGGCCTTTAACGCTTAGCAGCTTTGCTACATTGCCTACGGAGGTAAGGGTAGCGGACTCAGCAACAGCATCATAGAACTCTACCTTTGGCTGCATGATAGCGATAGCCTCCTGAGCATTTGCCAGCTTCTTTTCTGATAGCTTCAATGCTCTGCCCATAATGAGTACTGGGTCATTCCATGCTTTTTCTACCTCAATGAAGTATTTGCGGGCCATCTTGCCTTTTTCGGTTCGCTGAATCATGCAAAGTTCTTTCGCCATTTCGATGGAAAGAAGATGATTAATGGACGGTCTGCCTCCATTAGGGGTTTTGCTCATTTTTGAGCTAAAGTCAATTCCCTCTGTAAATCCATATTCGCACATTCTAGGAAACCAGTCTTTATAAGCTGTCTTTACCTCAAGAAATTCATGCAGTTCCCTGCCGTCTACTGTAGCTTGTTCCTCATTCATGCTTACCATTGCTCTCAATTCATCGTTTTCCATGATTGACCACCTTCCTAATTCAAGTAGATATTTGCACCCTTTATGTATATATTGCCGGTGCATTCTATGGTTAAGCTGTGGCTTTCCCGGTTGTATTCAATAAATGAGCCGTCCCCGAAATCCACCCGTCTGATTTCTGCATTATTTACCTGTGGGGTTGCTTCATCAGAGAACCAGCTCCCCAGAATCCAGCCACTTGTAAAATTCTTATCGTTCGGCTCGCATAGGCAAACCACCTGGTCATTGATATCCGGAATCCAATAATCCTTCAGTTTGCCACTGCCACGGTTAAGCAAATGGTATTCTGCTGATATATCATTGTCCTTTTCCTGAAAAACCACCCTGGCAGTTCCATTGGTGGGATTGACACTGGATACAACCCCCTTGCGGACAATATTTCTAATGATCTTGTCAGTATCCATCCAGGCACCTCTTTAGTTCAATGCTTGTTGTATATCCATTTCCTATGGCATGAGTTGAATTGCTGATGATGTATTTTCCGTCGTATATGTGGAATCCCTGAAGCTGTACCGTGAGCCCCGCCAGGAGACTGATATTGCCTACCACTTTCATAGATACCTTCACTTCTTCCTGATTCTTGGCTCGCAGCTTCTTCTTGGCTAGCTTTTCAGCCTCTTCCACGGTAGATACCTTTTCATTGACCTCCAAAGTCATACCCTGTTCCTTGTTCGGGTCGGTATAGGTGTACTCTATCAGCTCATTCTTTTGCCCCTGCTTATATTTAACATGGCAAGCCTTGTAAATCTCGTGGATTGTGCTTTTGCCCTGGAAGCTGATAATGTTACTTTGTCCTTTAATCAATGTAGCCACAGGGCCTTTTTTCTCGAATTCTGCAACATCGAATATGGCAATTCTTCCGTCAGTTACCTTCAATGCTAATCCTGCATCCTTACAAAGCTTCAGCAACAGAGACAAATCTGTCTGTTCTGACTGCTCCACCCTGTCAAGCACAGGATCTTCCGCCGTATCGTAAAATAATTCCAGCTTGGCATTATCTGCTATATCCTTAGCAATAACAGACAGCTTTGTTTTTTCCCAAGAGCGGCTTTTTTCCTTACTCCTGATTTCTGCATTGTTCGGGATGGATACCAGCTTGATTTTTACCACATTGGGTGGGCATGAATTTTCGATTTCATCAATCTCGAACTTACCCATAGGCAACTCCTCTAAATCCCCTTCACTGTTCCAATCATGTGTGATAATTGATAGCTCCATGGTGCTGCCACGATCAGGAAACCAGCTACTCACCCATAACTCTTCCCGGTCCTGCAAGGTAATATCAGCCGAATCAGCTTCCCCGCCTATAACCTCCCTAACAGAAAAGCTTTTGACAAAGCTGCTGATGTCCTGACTGATGTCCTGTCCATCATACAGAGCCTTTAGCTCAACTCTCCTGGCACTCATGATTTACGCCTCCATGGTGGTATATTGGTGCTATTGCTTGCCGTGATTTCCGGCAGTACTAGGGTGCATCCTGCTGAAAAAATAGCGTTTTCCAGCAGGTCAATATTAGTTTCCATTAGCAGACTGGTATATTTACAGCTTCCCAGCTGGTTATAGGCAATAATGTCCCATGTATCCCCAGATTTGGTTATATATGTACTAGCCAAAGCTCAACCGCCCCCTGTTGTGCATAAATTCTTCCATCTGCTCTGCAAAGCTTCTTTGCATCTGCCTTCCTGCATCCGTAACAGCATCCTTGATGCGTTCCGCCTTGGCTTCACCATTGACGGTAATATTGATGGTTATTGGTGGTGGAGCAAAATGCTCTATGAGCTTTGTGGTGGTGGTGTTGGTTTCGTAGGTTTGGTTATTATTCACAGTCCTGCTGGCATCCACGGTGTTGTTGCGCTCCGCCATTGCCGAAACTTGTTGCGGTTTTGCCGGTGTAGCCATAGCTCCCATATTCCGCCCGGCTGGTGCTGTTGCTTCCGCCTGATACTGTCCGTAAGGCTGTAATGTTGGTGCATCTTCCGGGAACATCCCCAGAATTTCGCCAGCCCTCCGCCAAAGGCTCATGGCTCTAGGAGAGCCGTCCAAAGGAATGGCTGCCTCTGGTCCTTCCTCTGCAAAGGTGGTAAGGAATGCACCCTTGTTGTAGATACCACCTGCTGCGTTAGTCTTAATGGTAGGGCCGCCACTATCACCGCCACCCATACCTATTACCTTCTTTATGCCGCTTCCTATGCTGCTGAGGGTATTCTGGATGCCACCTAGAACTCTATTGGCAATTCCGGCAATGGTATTGAATACATTGCTGAAAATAGTCTTGATGCCATTCCAGGCGGCTGTCCAGTTGCCAGTGAATACGCCGGTAATGAACTGAATCAGCCCTGTGAAAACTCCTATCATGCCTGATACTACAGATGCTGCGACGCTTATGGCGGTAGCAAGGGAATTTACCACCACCGTTGCTACTGTAAAAAAGGCACCTACCACAACACCACCCAGGATTCCTGCCAGGGTGCTAAATATGCCGCTGTTTTCGCTTACGGCGGTATATAGTGTGCCAAAGGCATCAAATAACCCCTGCAAGGCTGGCTGGAGCATTATCCAGGCATCTGTGAACGCTGCTTGAATAGTCTCCCATAGGCTTGTGAACAGTGGTCCTACTGTCTCCCAGTTGGTATAGCAGTAATAGGCCGCCGCTGCCAATGCCATAACAGCAATGCCAATAGGCGAAAACATTGCCCCGATACCGGCACGGGCTATCCCCAGCATGGCACTTCCAACGCCCCGTATGGCAACACCAAGTCCTCGCATCGCCGCCACTGCACCATTGATGATACCGCCCGCCGTTATTCCACGAATTGCAGTAAGGAGGCCTGTCATCATGTTTCTTACAGAGCTAAGTGCACTTCCTACCTTTCCAATAACGCCGCTCCAGGTTAAGGCATTCAGCTTGCTGGCAAAGCTGCCTACAACGCCTCTCGCAACCGCCGTAGACTGCCAAAGCTCAACCATGCCAGCTCTAGCTAAACCGATAGCCCCAGTGACAACCGGTACAAACTTAAATGCCGCAAAGGCTGCCGCCGCTCCAGCTGCAACCTTCCCTAATGTCACAATCAATCCCTGGTGCTGCTGTACCCATTCTGCCGTCTTATTGGCTGCTTCTACAATTCCTTTGGTAACTGTACGCAAGCTAGGAGTCAGTGCATTACCAAGGGCTATGGCTATGCCCTGAACGGCTGACTGAGCATCAGTCAGATCACCCTTCAGGTTATCGTGCATGGTTGCTGCCATCTTGTCGCAAGCCCCATCAGCGTTGTTAATAGCATTGGTCAGCTTGTTAAAGTCTGCATCCGATGCGTTTACCACTGCCAGGAATCCTGACATTGCCTCTGTGCCAGCCAAGGCAGATGCCTTTTCGGCTTTCTCGGACTCGCTAAGTCCGGCAAATTTCGCCCGCAAGTCCTTGATAGTCTCTATAAATGGCTTAACACTGCCATCGGAGTTTTTCACGGAAATGCCCAATGCCTCCATTGCCTTGGCTGCTGATGCAGGAGGTGCTACCAAGCGGTTCATTATGGCTCTCAGACTTGTACCTGCCTGTTCACCCTTGATACTGGCACTTGCCATCAGTCCGGTAGCCACTGCCACATCCTCCAGCTTATAGCCCAATGCCCCCGCAACGCTACCTGCATACTTGAAGGTTTCGCCCATCATTTCCACATTTGTGTTGGAATTGGTAGAAGCTGCCGCAAATACATCTGCCATATGTGCTGCCTGTTCCGCGCTCATGCCAAAGGCGGTCAGATCATCAGACAAAATATCTGCTACCGTTGCCAGTTCTGAGCCAGATGCCGTGGCAAGGTTCAGCATAGAGGGCATTCCCGCCATAATCTGGGTAGTATTCCAGCCAGCCATGCCAAGGTATGTCATAGCCTCAGCCGACTGTGTGGCAGTATATGGGGTAGTTCGCCCCAAAAGCTCTGCCTGTTCTGTCAGTTTTTTCATATCCTCAGCAGTTGCCCCGGTTATGGCTTTAACCTTGGACATAGCTGCCGAAAAATCCATTGATACCCCCACCACTGCCTTGATAGGAGCCGCTGCCATGCCTATGGTTGCTGCAGCCGTGCCAAACCCTGTCAATGCACCTGTGAAGTTACTTTTAGCCGCACTGAATGCCTGCATCGAATTCATTCTCGCCGATACCATGGCAGATTCCTGACGTATTCTGGATAAATGCTCTCTATACGCCTCTGCGCTCATGGAGGCCTGCTGCATCTTCGCCTTAGCCTGTGCTACAGCTCTGGCATATTCGTTTTGCGACATTGCACCGCTTTGGTAGGATTGTGTCAGCGTCCACATCTCACTTTGGTAGTTGGCCGCCGCCCGTTGTGAGGCATTCCATGCCATATTGAGCCGCCGTTCCCTGCCTGTTAGCTCTGCTGTTTTATTTTGCAGTGCCTGCAGCTTATTCGCGCCAGCAGACATGGCATTGTTGAAGCTTGCCCCCAGTGCTGCATTTATCGCAAAGGAAATCGCAAACATTTTCACATTTATCACCTCGTTTCTGTTATAATGGTGGTAGAAAGGAGTGTTATTTTATTATGGCTTTATTCTTATTGCTGTTCCTCTCCATCGTTATTGTCGGTATGGTTGGTGGTGCCATCCTGGTAGTTGTGGATGGTATTTTCAGACTTTCCAAATCCACCGTAAACAAAGCCACTAAACAAACCTCCGGCAAAAAGGACATCGAGAAACTGTACGGAAAATCCCTCGATTACATCAAAAAGCACCCTGATGAAGATTATGGCTTGATGCTGTGATTCACCTCAGCCCCGCAAGGGGCTATTTTTTTGCCTCTTTTGCATGTACCTTATCCCACGCTTCCGTCCAATCCAGCAATTCTGCTGGAGTCTGCTGCATCCAAAAGCCAAATGCTGATGGTTCTCCCATCTTGCAAATCAGTTCCCTCAGCCACCTGGCAGGGCTTACGCCTCTACCAAACTGCCGAACAAAAAATTACCCACCCTCAGAGTAACCGCTGCATATTCCTTGATATTCAATGCCTTGATTTCGCTGTACGGCATATTCAATGCCCTGGCCGCCAGTCTTGCCCTAAAGCTGCTGCTGCAGGTAAGCTCCGGTGTATTATCTCCATTGGCACGGCAAGCCCGCTCTGCGTTCATATAGTCATTGGCAGTCAGTCCCTGCAATGCGTTTTCCAGGTTGGAAAAATCCCATGCCACCTCTGTATTTTCAGCTGCAACGATTGCGTTTTCTGCGTTTTCGCTCAAATTCTTTTCGTTAGCCATAATTCATGCCTCCATTATTCCAAAACAGCCCCGCCCAGGTTGTAAATCATTCCCTTTATGGCGTTGGCTCCTAAATCCTTTATTTTCTTCATAAGCGAATTGTCTATCAGGTATTCAATGCCCTTTCTCGTGATTGTGGTGTCTTTGTTTATTTTGGCACCACGCCAACCTACATTAGCGATAGCAAAAACGGCTGCATTCTCTATATAGCCATCCTTCTGCATATCAATGATTACCCTTGCCCAATACCGCATATTGATTTCATGCAGCTTTCTGTAGCTGTCCACCACTTCATTATCCGGGTCTACGCCTTTTTTAAGGCAATCGTAGAGATATAGCAGGATTTGATACATAATCACATGATAGTCATTTGCTGCCATTGTGCGCCCTCCTGAAGGGAATCAGGGCTATTGCAGCAATAACCCTGTTCCTTTCACTCTTACAATCCTAATTTAGCCTTGGCATCTGCCAGGTAATCATAGCCGTAGATGTAGTTGATGTAATTGAGCTTGTCAATCTCAATCACACGGGTGCCCTCCACGCTTACCTTTAGATAGCTCAGTGTCATGGTAACCTTATGGTCCATGGTGCTGGCTGATGCCAGCTTGCCCAGGTCGAACTCAGATGGAATAGCCCGCATGGCAACACGGATCTGCTTCACCTGGTAATCACCGCTGGATGCATCCCAATGGTTGATAGCGCCATAAGCCTCCAGCGTGTGTGCCTTCGGCTGTGCCAGCTTGATGGTTTCATCAGTAATCACACGGAAATTAAACTCAGACTCCAGATTGTCCGTCTGTCCCCGTGTTGGCAGGCTGATGGTACCGGAAATGCCGGCTCCCTCTACATCGACAGTCTTTGAAGTCAGCTTAGGCAGGGTAATATCCACAATGCCCAAATTGCGTTTGGTATCGCTAAACAGCTCGAAGTTTTCCAACGAGCTAGGAATTACAACATTTGCCATATCCTTTGCCCTCCTTTCTCATTACTCAAACAGGGTGGAAATGTAGTCCGGATCATATTCCTGTACAAAGGTGATCTCCCTTGCCGGGCTTGGTGGTGTCATGTAGACATGGAAGTTAATCTTGCCATCCATCAGGTCGGTAGTGGAATTTTCATCCTCACGGAACTCTACACGGCCGCCCAGCAGTGCACCGGCAGCCACTAGGGAATTGAGCCAGATATTGGCACTGTCCACCATGGTATTGATAAGCCGCTTATTGGCTGGTTCATCAATCTCACTCCAATAGGATGTAATCAGCGTATTCAGCACCCAGTTGAACATCCGGCGAACCGAAATAAAGGCATCCTTCGGATCCGTGTTGGATGGATATGTGGTGGTTCTATTGCCCCAGCTTCTCCAGCCACCGGAAAAATTAAGAGCTGTCACAATGCCCTGTCCATTCAGATACCCTGCATTGGAGGTATTAAGGTAGATTTCCTCTCCATCTGCCACGATTGCGGCATCGCACTGCAAGGATTGGTTGGATGGGGAATGGTGCGGCATGTCCCCATTGGCTGCATCCAGCTTGTTCATCAGAGAGGCAAGCTGGGTGGACATGTGGTACTTTACACCGCCCAGGGAAATCATAGGCCAGCACAACACCAAAGAGGTGTCGATGTAGTTGTTCTTGTTTTTCCAGCTGGACGCGTCAGCGTACTTGGTCACCGCATCCACAGGCTCATCCGCAATGGCAATGGCGCGGAAATGCCCGCAGATATTGGTGGTCTTTGACTTCATAACGGCACCTACAGCACTGTTATGGGAGAATCCTGGCGCAATGATAATGCCAGGTACTAAGCCGAATCTTGGATAGATTTCATCAATCAGCTCCATGCCCTCTGCCTTGCCGGTGTTGATGTCAATGCCGCCGATAATATCACTGGCGGTTACTGCTGTCGGGTCAAGCATCTTGTATTCTACGGTCACGCTAGCCGCATCCTTCAACACTCCATCCTCCAGGACAGTAATAATTACATTGCCATCATCATCATGGGCTGCTGTATAATCGGTGTCTGCTACTGCTTCACCGGACTTTTCAGCATCCTTGTACACCTTCAGGGTGTTCAGCAGCACTGGATCAGTGATGGTAGCAATGCCCTCAGTGATGCTGTACTCAGTCTGGGTGCCATTCTTGATGTGCTTTTCGCTGTCCAGGACATTTACCAGCACAATAGGAGCCATGTTGAATAGGGAGAATTGCGACTTCATAACCTCGCAGAGGGTGTAGCTCTCGAAATCATCACTGTAGCCCATGGCTGCCACTGCCTCTGCATATGTATAGCAGAGTACCGGGGTATGAGCTGCCACCGGGTCGCTTGCCAGATGCACCGGTGCTGTGCCGAAGGCAATAATAAGCCCTGCATCGGTTTCTGTCATTGGCACCAGGGAGGTTGCCACCTCCTGGCCATATATGCCATGCTTATATGCCATTATTCCTCACCTCCTGCTACTTCCTTATAGGCCAGATAGATTGGATGTCCCTTTGTCTTCACATCCCCCATGGCCTTTCCTAAATCGTCCACGCTGACAAACAGGCGGGAAATATTTGGATATTTCTCTGCGAGACTGTCAATCAGTGCCTGTGGCTTTTTCTGGTATATGGTGTAGGTCTTCAATCCCTGTTTCAAGTGGTTGGGGCCTACATACACAACGGTATCACTCTTTGCTTCAGCCATACATTCGTACCTCCTTAAAAATTCTCAAATCTTGTCTCCACCGGCCTTGGCACGGAATATTCCAGGGTTCCATAGCCAAACCAGAATGGATAGGGCTGTGCCTCTATAGTTTCCCATTTCACCGGGAACTGAAGTTGAAAAAGGTTATTCAGGACCCTGTTGCTCACAAGCCTCTGCCGTGTCCGTTCCATCACATTCAACAGGTCAACCCATGCGTGTTCGTCTTCCCCATACACCCCAAAGGTCAGTCCCACCGTAACAGTAGACAATGCAGGGTAGGAGCCCTCTGCTGCATCCTCTATTTTGTTAATGGCAGTCACTATCAAAGGATAATATGAGTCATGTGTAAAGCAATCATCAGGTATATGCTGGGCATATACCGTTACTTTCTTGTCCTCCTGGCCTTCTGCTGCCAGCTTGTAATCCTTAACAGCTTCCTGTATTTCAGTCTGGATGGACTTAATCAATTCTACTGGTATCATCTTCTATACCCCATCAAAAAGGCATTAACCTCATGCTCCATATTTTGGCTGAATCGTTCCTGGATTCGTTCCTCTACGAACCCCACTATACTAGGATGTCCCAGCATCTGTGGAGTGGATGGAGCGTTTAGCTTTTCAATAGGTAAAGAGGCATTGCCATTGGTGCGTCTCATAATACCTACGTGACCGCTTTTCATCCTTGCCAGGAAGGCATGGGCGATGGTACCGCCCTGTCCCTTTACTACCTGGACCCATGTGTATTTCCCCACTCCTGGCCGCCTCTTGGGCACACTTTTCGGCCTGTGGACGAAATACGCCAGGTCATTGACGGGGCCTCTGGAAGATAGAATAGCTCTCATATCCTCAACCCTGGCCTTTAGGGTCCTGGTAATATACTTTGGCTTGATGGTATAACGCTCCCGAACCTTGTTCTTGGCATCCACCTTGGCGCCATTGATGCTTTTCCGCATGGCAGTCCTGGTGGCCTTTTTGGCCGCTCCAGGCATGTGCTGCAAGAGCTCAATAGCCTTTTGTATGTCATTACTGCTTACTTCAATCACGGTTTCAGCCTCCCAGCATTCTATAAGCCATCAGGGATATATTTAATATCCCCATATTGTTGGTACAGGTGGCAACCTTGAAGAGCTTGCCATCATACTTGAAGTTATTCCCCTGCACCGGGATAGCAGGCAGGTCCGCTGTACGCACCTGTAGTCTCACATTGTCGCCATGAAGGCCATCCGTGAGCCTTGGGCCGCCTGCCGTTTTGATATGGCTCCTGGTGCTATCATCAGTAGCAACAACTAGGCAGTCAACGCCATTTAGGTTGTGCACCTCGGCAAATTCATCAAAATTCAGAAATACACTGATATCAGCCTCAACCTGCTCTTTAAAGCCCATATCAGCCAATCCTTACCCAGCAGGTAGTGCCGGCCTCAGTCTTGGAAGCAACTGCCATACCAGCAGGAACAGTATTAGCGCCGGAAGCTGCCACGATTACACCCTTCTTTGTGTCATAGTAGACCTGTGCGCCGAAAGCAATGGCAGTGCCCGCCTCTGCATCAATCTGATGCACACCGGTCAATGTGATGGAGCCTGTTTCGCCCGCTTTGATTTCAGCATTGGTTACACCGATGCAGGGGCCCAGGGCAACAACCTCACGGTATGCCTTGTCCGTATCAGCGGTATAATCAATGTTGTATCCAGGCTGTACATATTTTGCAATAGTAGCCATAGTTTCATTCCCTCCTTTTATTTGCCGGTACCGGTGGACTTCTGCAAGCCTCTGAAGTCAAGCAGGTTTACGCCCACATCCTGGTAGATACGCCACTTAATGCCCAGGGTATCAAACTGCACGGCACTTTCCATAAATGGGGTTTCGTTGCCGTTCAGATAAGTTACCTCAATGGTAGGGCAATAGCCAGCGGCTGCAGCCAGATACCATGCCTTGGTGTCAGTCAATGCAGGGTCGCAAACCACGCTGAGACGGTTGGCAAATGGGTTAGGTGTAGCATTTGCCTTGGTAGGGTCAACAGCGGAGCTAATCAGCTGTGCGGCAGTGATTTCCAGCTCAGGCGGTACGATAATGTATGCTGGCTGAATGTTCAATGCTTCCTTGCCGCCGATGTTGGTCTGTCTTGCCATCTGGCTCTTGAGAGCTGCGATACCCTCAACGGTGATACTGGCAGTACCAACATTGCCATGCTTGGCATCAAACAAGGCTGCACCCTCAATGGTAGGATTGGAGGTCAGTACCTCATATACCATCTTGTTAATCATTCTCTTTGCAGCTGCACCGTACTTAGCAGGAATGGTGCTCAGTGCTCCCAGATCATCGTTAATCAATGCCTGACGGGTGATGCTGAAGCTACGTCCATAGGTTGCCACGCTGGTGGTAACGGATGCCTCAGTGATTTCAGCGTTGGTAAATTCACCATTCTCGGTCATCTTTACCAGCTCCTCAGCCTCAGAGAGACGGTAGCGGGTAGCATTCTTAAAGTCAGAGTTGCTGCCTCTGCC
The DNA here is from genome assembly GCA_963615025.1 of Firmicutes bacterium CAG:95. GTDB lineage: Bacteria > Bacteroidota > Bacteroidia > Bacteroidales > Paludibacteraceae > Colicola. Next base: position 14,003 of record CAVEFV010000160.1, read on the forward strand.
AGTCCAAATCTGGAAGGTGGTTGGAGCTGTCTGATAGCTCTGGGCCATAGACTTATTGGCAACATTGGAGAGAATGCCCGCAAACTGTCCTGTGCCGGTCAGCGCCTCTCTCACAAGGGTGTTTTCGTCCAAATCCCTGGCATTGCTCATGCCACCGCGCTCCAGGCACTCTGCAGCAAGGTTAAGCATACGCTTGCCACGGAAATCAGCAGCACCAGCAGCAGGCTTATCTACAGCCAAGCCACAGCGCATAGCAAGGCCATCAATAGCAGCCGCCCGGAACTTGTCAGATTCATCCATCTGGACCGTGACGTTGCTTGCCTTTCTCTCCTCTGCCAGCTTCTGCAGAATCTTCTTATTTGCCTCCTCGACGCTGATGCCACTACGGATGAACTCCTCTGCATCCACGCCGAAGGTACGGCAAGCGGTCATAATATCGTCAATCCGCTTGCGTTCCAGCTCTACGGCTGTTCTTGTCTGAGTCTCTACATCAATAGGCTCATTGATGTTGGTTGGGTTATTTTCTCCCATACTCTTTTCCTCCTTTTTTGCTTTTGGCTTCACGCCATAATATATATTCTCCATGCTTCTACCTACGCCCACAGTGGCATCAGCAGGGATGGAGACTATGCTAATTTCATAAGGCATCCACTTTGTAGCGATGTATATATCCGGGTCGCTTTTGCTGTCAGCCTCTTCCACAGAAAACTCATTAACTGCATACCCCACAGATACGCCCTTTAATGTGCCAGATTGCACCTTTTGGTAAACCTTTTCCGATTCTTCGTCTGTATCAAACCGCACTGTAGCAATGCACCGCCCGGCCTTGGTATCCAGCTCCGCAGACAAAATCTGTCCAACAACCTGGTTTCTATCATGGTTAAACAACAAAACACCAATCTCGTTGAGACGGGTCAAATCCACCGCCCCTTCCTGGTGGCTCAGTACCTCGATGCCAAACCATCTCTCATATGGTTCTTCACTGGAAAAGGATAGTTCCACCACCCTTTCATTTCCGTCACCATCTGCGGTTTTCACGGCTCGTACGCCGTTCACGAACCGTCTCAGCAGCTCGTTGTTACTTGGCTCATTCATTACCATTCTCCTTTCCTTCGTGATTACTCTGAGCCGCCTGGACGGCTTCAGGGGTATGTATAGACAGGGTTAGGCCCATTTCCTCCGCGGTAGCCTTTTCAAGTGCTAGTTGCTCCAGCTGTTCCCGCCAATCGTAGCCTCTTTCTGCGCACCACTGAGCCATGGTCTTGCCTCCATTCTGGATAGCCAGCAAATCTGCCTTGACTTCCTTTTCGGGGTCAATCCAGCTCCACCCAGGGGCCATCCAGTCAACTTTCTGGTATTCTGCCTTGTGCTGCCAATAATCCGGAATCTGCAATAGCCCTGCCATAACGCAGGTATCAAGCCACTCCTGGTAAATCGGGGTACACAAATGGACATTCATAAACTCCTGTATCGGCTCAAAGGTCTTTCTATCCTCCAACATGCCCTGCCTTGCAGCAGAAAAGCTGGACTGATTGAAATCACGGCTGATAATCTCGTAGGACAGGCCCATACCGGCACCGCCCAGACGCTCCTGAATGCTGATGAAATCCTTTGCACTGGTAATGGACCTGCTAGGATTGGCAGTTTCCACCTTTTCTCCCGGTGCCAGATACTTCACCATGCCGGGGCGAATGCTCTGGAGCTGCTTGCCTTCCTTGTCCTTCAGATTGTTGAACCGCCCAGCAGTGGCAGGTAAGCTGTCCTGAGTGATGAACACGGAGAAACATGCCGCAATCTTGGCAGCTATGACCTCTGCATCCAAATAATCCTGGGTGTCTTTCAGTCTCTTGATTACCGCCACCAGGTCAGAAATACCTCGAATCTGGTCCGGATACCGTTTTGACCATAGATGCAATATCTGATTGGCGGGTATCCGGTCCGGGTCGTATGTGATATAGCCATCCGGGCTTTTCTTGTCTATCCAGTAGGCAAGAGGCCTTAAATAATCATCCAGCTCAATGCCGGAACGGATAATATTATTCGTCCTAGGTGCTGTCAGCAGGTACTGGGACAGCAAATCGCTCTTGATGATCTGCAGCTTCAGAGGGAACTTGCCTTTCCTGCTGATAACCTTCTTGACCAATATTTCCCCATCATAGATTTTCCGTCTCAAAAGCATATGCTGAAGCTCATAGAAGGTCTGTTGCTGGGTGATATCGCAGTTATCCGGCTGGCACCATTCCAGCCACAGTGACTCAATCTGCCTGTTTAATTCCTCATTGCCTGTCCTTGCCTGGGGCTTTATGCCGGTGCCCACTACATTTCGCAGTATGGCTCCCACGGCTGCCTCTGCAATATCGCTATTGCCCTCCAGGTATCTGGCACGGGCTTTAATCAAGTCCCTCTGTACCTTGTCCGTGTTCTCCGTATCGGCATTGATGGGAGTCCAGTTGCTGTTAAAGCGGTTTATATCCCCTGCCTCATAAGCCCTTAGCCCTTCACGGTACATGGAACGCTCGCAAGCCCACTTGGGACTGACAAAGGCAATAGCCTTTTCTAAAAAGTTATTGCTCATAGGCTCCCCAGCTCCGCAAAGTAAATATCCATGCCCTGAAGCCGTGCCAGCTTGGTTTCCAATGCACTTTCACGGCTATATAAGGCCGCCAGGTCAGCTCTCACCAGCTTCCTGTTGTCGATGGTGTACTCCTGTGCCCCTGCCTCAATGGCAGTGATAGCCGCCCGCACGCTCTCCAGCTGCTGGGTTATTCTCTCCACTTCCGTCATGCTGGTTCACCTCCTTTCATGCTAGTTTAGCCAGTTATCATTCACATTCAGCCATTCATCCTGGGTTGCTCCACCTTGTTCCTCCTTCGGCATTTCCTCCGGATCCATCAGGTAGCGAACCCCCAGCACTTCGGCACAGAGGGCATTATTTGTCTCCGTGTCCAAGTAGTGGTTCTGGCTGTGGGAGGTAATCTTCTCCCACACATAGGACACACGGCCTTTCTTGTCCTTTTTCTCAATCTTCTGCTCGGCACATATCTGGTTGCAATACTCAGGCTCGATATCCTGGTACACATTCCATGAGCCTGCCGCCCCTGCGTCAACCGACAGGCGGCCCGCTATATAGTCCTTCATCTGGTTAGGGTCAAATGTATAGCGGCGGAGGCTAATGGCACCTACAGCCTTGTCTATGACGCTCACAGTGTATCTGGAAGCTAATGGCTTTGGTGAACCTCGTGTCGGAATAGCCACACCGCCCTGCTCGGCGCAAAACTGCAATACCTCGTCGGTGTTGTAGTTGGAGTCGATGCCAGCCAGGTTTACCGTGTGGATTTCCCCGTTTACATCCGGGTAGTTGCGGTTTATGACTGTAGCCACATCCGCCCAGGTTTCCGCCCTGCCATTGTCCACCAGCCAGCTGGTCATATGAGGTCCCCAGGCTCGCACGCTGTACCAGAAATGGTCTAGCTGTACATCCACCCCTACCGTCAAAAGCTGTGCTCCTAGCGGCACTGTGCCACGCTCATAAGGCAGTGCCTTTTCAGCCACTACCTCGGCACGCATCTTGCTGCTCTTATCCTCCCATGGCTCTGCCAGCCATGAGTTGATAAAGTTCATCAGGGTTTCAGGACTGTCCTTTGAGCTTAAAAATTCCTGTGCTATCTCCCGGAATGTTACCCAGGGAGAGTAGAAAGAGGACAGGTGGAATGCTACACTCTGAGGCCGTTTTGGTGGATCGTTGACCGCCCGCCATTCCCCTTGCCTCAGCATGTCCATTTTCTGCCTACTGTCTATGACCTCATTGCAAAACTCGCAGCGATATACCGCCGTTTTTCCTGCCTCGGTAGGACTTGCCCCCTCTGGCCAATGGAGATTCTGCATTTTCAGCAGCTGATACTCTCCACAGGTAGGGCATGGCACATAGTATTTATACTGAGCCTCTGACTTTTCCCATGCCTGCCAGATATTGCCGTTTTTCAGCGTGGGAGTAGATACCTGGACGATTTTCTTGTTGTAGAAGGTCTTGGTTCTCTCTG
>CAVEFV010000161.1:0-14596 GCA_963615025.1 Firmicutes bacterium CAG:95
ATATCGCACGTAAGGCGCGGGAATAGGTTGATCCTAGCTAGATAGCCAAATAGCGAAATAAGGCCGCAGGAGCCGGCTTAGACGTGCGAGCACAGATCCAGGGCGCTGTCAAGGGGTCGGGGGGTAGGTTTTGGGAAATTTACAAAAAAAACACAATCAGGGCGTGGTGTCACCACATTTTCCCTTCCAACTCACCTTTTCAGATTTCAAATACGCTCTCCACTATTTTGAAAATTTTTTACGATTACCCCTTGACAAATTGCCACAAATGTGGTATAATGTGTAAAAACATGAATGACGGGAGGAATATATTTGAACCTTGACTATAGCATCAAGACCCTGGCAGGCCGCAAGGAGCATGTCAACAAGCTCTTAGCCGCAGGGCACCACACAAACAACTACCTAACCTACATGGCAGATTACCTTCTCTTTGTGGCAGATAAAGACCAAACCAAGAAAGAGCACAAGAAAGCTCACCCCATCGTCACCAAGAACCGCGAGGTAACCGTTTCCAAGCGTCAAATCTCCCTAGAAGGAGTAGCTGCCCAACTCGAAGATGGGGAAGATGGACTCTACGCCCTCATAATGGACGATAAGAATCAACTCCTAGACCGCAAGCAAGAAATCTCCCAGAAGGATATCGAAGAAGTTCCTGGACTCAAAGCTTGCCTAGACACCATCACTTCCCTCAAGAACCAATTCCAAACCGCAAAGGGACAAGAGCGCTACGCAATCAAGCGCCAAATCATTGAAACCTGGCAGCAGATCTACATCCTGCGTTCCTCCTTCCGTCCTGCGCCAGTGCGGGGCCGCACTTCCAACCAGGTAAAGAGCATCGCCCGCATGGAGCTAGATGAATCCATTACCCTAGACTGTGAAGGATATCCGCAGTCAGATTGCATAGTATCCCTATTCAATCCTGCCCATATCTCCTTTCTCCTGTGCTACTACTCTCAACTAAAACAAGAGGTAAGCGAAGACCTCAATTCCGATGTTCACTATCTCCTGCTCGACCTAGAGAATCTAGTTGACGAGGTGATCACAGAAGACTATCCCATGCTCTACGACCTCCTTATCTGGAAGATTGACGGCAAGACCAATAAAGAAATCCAAGCTCTCATGGAATCCGCCTACGGAGTAAAGCACAACGAGCAATATTGGTCAACCCTGTGGCGCAAGAGAATTCCACACCTCCTGAGCCGCAAAGCACAAGAGAACTACCTAAACTGGTACTACACCAACATCACCTACGGAAAGTGGAAAGAATGCGGAAAATGCGGCCAAGTGAAGCTTGCCCATCCCCTCTTCTTCTCCAAGAATTCCTCCCAAGATGGTTACTACTCGGTATGCAAATGCTGCCGTTCTGGTAAATATAAAGAAAAGAAAACCAATAAATAAAGAAAGCAGGTGATTCATATAGCCAAAAACGATGAAAAAATGTTATGCAGCAGATGCGGCAAAAACAAGTTGCTCAAAAACTTCTGGAAGAAGAAGACTGGCGAGCGCTTAGACATTTGCCGCGACTGCATCACCATGTTCGTTGACAACCGTGACCCCTCTACCTTTAGATGGATTCTTGAAGAGTTCGATGTACCCTATGTAGAGCACTCATGGGTAGAACTTACCAACAAGAAGTACTTAGCCAATCCATCCAAGTTTGGCCCATCTTCGGTAGTAGGCACCTACATCCGCTCAATGAGCTTGGGGCAATGGCAAGATTATCGCTACGCCGACTCCGACAAACTTAACAAAGAGTACCGCGAAGAGAAGGCAAAGGAACGTGAGTTCGTCAAAAGTCAAGCAGTGGAAAACCGCAAGAGACAACTCCAATCCGCTTACAATCGTGGTGAAATCACATACGCTGAGTTGCGGACTAGGTGCAACGAAGACGTTATCATTCCTTCTGGCGCAATGGAAGAGGAAATCACTCTAGACGATTTAGTTATCGACAAACCTCTTCCTTCTCCTGATTCCGAGGAACCCTACGAACTTGGTTCCGCAGAAGATCCCGACCTCCAATTCGTCTCCACTATTGACGATGCGGAAAGGCAGATTGAGGAAGAACTCACTGACGAGGACATAAAATATCTATCTGTCAAGTGGGGAACCCTCTATAAACCTTCGGAATGGGTTTACATGGAGAAACTCTATGACGAGTACGCCGCTGAGAACGAACTCACCACAGACCGCAGAGACTCCCTAAAGAAGATCTGCAAAACCTCCCTCAAGATGGATCAAGCAATTGACGTGGGAGACACCCAAGACTATAAGAACCTCGCAACAGTATATGAGCAGTTGCGCAAATCCGCCCGCTTAACCGAAGTGCAAAACACCGAGGAAGAGGTGCGGGAACTTGACTCTATTGGTGAATTAGTCAAATTTGTGGAACGTGAAGGTGGAATCATTCCTCTCTACGATGACCCCATTGAAGTTCCAAAAGACAAATTAGACTTTACCATCCGAGACATTAAAAACTATTTGCGGCGCTTGGTTGTTGACGAGCAAGGCCTGGGCGATATTATCGAATCGTTCATCGAGAAGTCCCAAAACCGCAAAGAGGAAACCGCAGAAGACATTCTTTCCTCTTCTTTTGAAGAAGACTACATTACTCAGGAGGATGCTGAAGAGTTCCAGGATTTCCAGCTTCAACAAATCGAGGAAGAGAGTCAACGATTGATAGAGGAGTTTGCGGAAAATGAGTCTTAAAGATCTAATTACTACTACGGAAGAGAAGAAGAAGTCAAAGAAGCTTGATATTGACAAGCGATCAATTGCCGCAAGCCTGGAAGACTATCAACGCATTATCTCCTATTGGAGACAATACCCCGATAAGTTCATAGACTATCTCTGCTCACTGAATCCTGACAACACATTCCACCTCTTAGGAGTACAGAGAATGTATTTGCGGATCAGTATGAGGTACAAGACAGTGTACGCGGTCTTCAGTCGAGGATTCTCCAAATCATTCCTTGCGGTTATGTGTCTCATGCTCAAGGCAATCCTCTATCCAGGATCAAAGCTTGCAACTGTGGCGGACGGAAAAGGGCTGTTCAGAACCCCTTTTTACAGCAATGTAAGAATAAACATCTTTTGAATTGCTGGAAACTCCTACATGGACAATCAGCAGGCAACGAAATAAAGCTTCAACGACTATTGCGAGAGCAAGTAGGCTAACAGCCGAAGTGAAAGATACCCCACAGGGGTAAAGATATAGTCTGTTCTCTGTGGAAACATAGAGCTAACATAAAAGAATCAGCCGCAATTTTGCAGAGCAAGATCACAGAAATATGCCAACTCATTCCTGCCCTGGCGAATGAGATTATATGGGACACAAGAGGAAAAGTTGCACAAACAACACAATCAAAAGACCAGGTAACATACGCTTTCAAGAATGGTTCCCAACTCTCCAATGCGGCCATGACTGAAGGCACTCGTGGTCAGCGCTTCCAATCCATTCTGGTAGAGGAATGCGCAAAAGTTGACCAAGAGAAATTGACAGAAATCATTATGCCTACTCTTGTCATTTCCCGCAAGATAAATGGCGAATCAGATCCCAACGAGGTACTGAACCAAAGTGCGATTTTTGTCACATCTGCTGGGTATAAGGGAACATATGCCTACGAGAAACTAATTGACACATTATGTCATGCGGTTGCGGGCAAGCCTAACGAAGCTTTCATCTTCGGAGGTGACTGGAAGATAGATACAGGTGTCTTCCTTAAACGATATGAACTCACGACAAAGAGGTGTGCGGCTTAGTTCCGTGCTAACGGTGGAAGAGAGTAAACTTAATACCGTGCTAATTTATAGTGTAGAGACTATCCCTGATGAATTTAAGGGAGTAGGACAGATTTTGTCACTGTTTGAAGCGTATTGCTTGTTTTACAAGAAGAGATAGTCCAATAAATCTCAATATTTTATTGACCTGTTGTTGAAGGACTCCAACCCGCAAACTTCATCCAAGCTCAGGAAAATGACAACTCTATGGATGAAGCTGGTTTTGACCGAGAGTATAAACTACTATTGTACTCGTTAAATATAATTAATTGCTGGGAACTCCTTAGAGCCTTATTCATAAGGATTGGACAATCAGCAGCCAAACATTAGATGGTTCAACGACTATTCCGCAAGGAAGTACATTAATTTGGAAACGTTATAGATTAAATCAAGATATAGTCTGACTTATTGTGAAAGCAATGAGATTATTTGAATAGTATCTGGGCAGGAACCGTAGAAGGAGCATTCTTCAACCCCAATAAGTTCGATCAACACAGAGTATTGCAGTTGGCGCAAACTCAGTACGATCATGGAACTTCAAAAGATGGTTATTATTGCATGGGCGTAGACGTAGGCCGCCTAGGAGACATGACAGAAGTAATCATCCTCAAAGTAACACCCGCCCGCACAGGTGTACCATTGAAGCAAGTGGTCAACATCTTTACTTTTGAAGAAGACCATTTCGAGAAGCAAGCAATTCAATTGAAGCGCTTGTTTCTTCAATTCAAATGCGACATGTGCGTGGTCGATGGAAATGGAATCGGGACGGGCCTGGTAGATTATCTAGTCCGCGATCAAATCGACCCTGAAACGGGTGACCTCCTTTCCAACTGGGGAGTATATAATGACGAAGATAGACGATACAAGCAATGGGAAACAGAGGATACAATTCATAATGCGTTGTATATCATGAAAGCCAACCAACCTATCAACTCTGAACTATTTGCCTATTGTCAAACCCAACTCAACTCAGGGAAACTAAAATTCCTGATTGATGAATCAGTAGCTAAAAACAAGCTAATGTCTCAATCTCAAGGTAAAAAGATGACAACCCTACAACGTGCCAATTATTTGCGGCCTTATGTAGAGACAAGTATTCTGAAGAGTCAAATGATGAACCTAGTTCAACAGAACGAAGGCGCCAACATCATCTTGAAACAGGCAACCCGCAAAATCAAGAAGGATAAATTTTCCGCATTGATCTATGCACTTTCCTGGCCTAAGAGATTAGAGGAAAAAGCCCATCGTGGCAGAAAGAGAAATATCAATGATTTCATGTTCTACAGCCGCAGTGGGGCAAAATAAAATTTTGGTCATTAATGGATTAATTCTATAGTGCCAAAATTAAAAATATTTAGAACCTAAAAAGGAGTGTTCTGAGAGATTCCAAAGAGAGGTCAACGTTATTTAGCTCTTGTGGACTCCGACACTCCTTTTGGTATATACAGGAGGTGAAGATAAATGCGGAGTTCGCGTGGTGAAGTAAAGATATACACGATATTAAAGAACCATCATGTCAATTTCCTAGAAGAGTACACCTTTCCTGACCTCACTTCCGCCTACGGAAACGAATTAAGATTCGATTTTGCGGTCTTCGATAAGAATGGCAACTTAGATTTCCTAATCGAGTACCAAGGAGAGCAACATTACTCTCCTGTGTCGAAGTTTGGCGGTAAAAAAGGGTTCAAAAGACAAAGACGCAATGACGTTCTAAAAAGAAAATATTGCCTTAAAAACAACATAAGGCTGGTGAGTATCCCTTACTTTGACGAAGGGAAAATCACCTATGAATATATAATGAAGGCTGCGGGACATTAAGGAGGTGAATATTGGCTAATATAAAAAACAAGGCTGAGAGGGATTTCCGTCTGAAGATAGACTCCAACACTTCTCTTGACTTCAATAAAATTAAGGTTGGTAGCCGCACTATCTCGGATAACGTAGGTATCCGTGTAGAGGATATTCTTCCCGCAAGATTTGCTCCCAGCAAAAAGCCAATAGAGAAAGATCAAGTTGTCAAAGCTCTTCAGCAAAACAACCTAAGAGAGCTGCGGCGATTCTCCAAAATCTTTTTCCGCACCAGTGGTATTTATTCACGTCTTTGCCGCTACATGGCATATTTATTCAAGTATGATTGGTTCGTTACTCCTGTTATGAATAAAGAGAAAGCGAAGCAAAAGGTAGTGGTAGAGAATTGGTATAAAGCATTAGATTACCTTGACGAGAGTAATCTTAAGATTCTCTTCGGAAAGATTGCGCTCAACGTCATTAAGGAAGGTTGCTACTACGGCTACCTTCTGGAAGATTCCACCTCTAGGGTGGCAATTCAAGAACTTCCCGTAGACTATTGCCGTTCTCGCTATGAGATTGATGGTGTGCCTGCGGTTGAAATGAACATGAAATATTTCAGCGATAAGTTTGCCGATGTGGAATACCGCACAAAAGTACTGAAACTGTGGTCTAAAGAGATTCAGCGCGGATATCTTCTCTATCTCAAAGGAGAGCTTCCGAAGGATAGTAAGGATGACGTGGATGGTTGGCTTCTTCTGGATCCCACCAAGACAGTGAAATTCAACATGGGTGGCAGCGATTGCCCCATTTTCGCTTCTGTTGTCCCCAAGCTGTTGGATTTGGAGGATGCGCAAGACCTCGACCGCAAGAAGATGATGCAGCAAATCCTGAAAATCATTATTCAGAAGATGCCCATCGACAAGAACGGTGACCTTATCTTTGACGTTCAGGAAGCACAGGCATTGCACTCCAACGCAGTGAACATGCTGAAGGATGCCATCGGCGTTGACGTTCTCACTACTTTTGCGGACATTGACGTTGCGGATTTAGCCGATAACAGCAATGTGTCTTCTGTTGACCAATTAGACAAGGTAGAGCGCACAGTTTATAACGAATCTGGTACTGCTCAGAACCTATTCAACACTAGTGGCAACACCGCGCTAGAAAAATCTATCGCAAACGATGAAGCCACTATGCTCAATCTAATCCAACAATTTGAGAGATTTGGTAATACACTCCTTGCTCGTTTCTCCAAGAATTCAGGCAAGATCAAGTATAGGTTCCAGATTCTCCCAACTACAATATACAATTACAAGGAATTGTCTAAATCTTACAAGGATCTAACGTCCCTAGGATTCTCAAAGCTTTTGCCGCAAGTTGCGCTAGGCCAGTCCCAGAGCGCAGTTCTCATGACTGCATTCCTGGAAAACGATTATCTAGACCTGAACAGCGTTTTTGTTGCGCCGCAACTTTCTTCCACTATCAGTTCTTCGGATACTGGTAGCACTTCTAATGGAGATTCAGAAGCTCCCACGGACGAAGGCGGTCGCCCCGAACTTGATGGCGATCAGAAGTCTGATAAGACAATTGCGAATGAGGAAGCGAAAGGTTAGTATATGGCACTCAGACACGATTCTGTTGCGGCAATTAGCTCTCCTGAGTTTATTAACCTAGTACCTAATCAAATCAACCCTGGCATTTCCGAATGCGAGATCAAGGTTATGTACCTAGGCAAAAACCGCAATGGCAGTTATATGGACAAGGCTGCGGCGCAGAAGATGGCAAACTCTCTCTTGGGTGTGCCGATTGTTGCGGCTTGGCATGAATCCGATGAAGATTTTGGTGATCACGGTGACGTGATTCACATTGAGAATGGCGAGATTACCTTCTCTTGTTCCACTGTACCCTACGGATTCGTACCCACTGACGCGAAGGTTTGGTTCCAGAAGTTCACCGATACCGATGACTTTGGTGAGAAGATCGAGCGTGAGTATATGATGACTACTGGCTATCTTTGGACTGGTCAGTATCCTGAAATCACTAAATGTATTACTGAAGGCCAGGGACAATCCATGGAAATTGATATTTCTGATGGTCACTGGGCAACTGACAGTAAGACTGACGTAGACTTTTTTATTATCAATGACGCAGACATTATGAAGTTATGCGTTTTGGGTGACAAAGTTGAGCCTTGTTATGAAGGCGCAAGTGTCACTGGCATAGATGTTTCAAAAGATTTCTCTCTTGCGGGAGAGGACTTTAATCACGCTATGTTCTCTATGATGAAAGAAATAAAAGCCACTCTAGAAAACGAAGGAGGATTGAATATGCCCAACAAAGAGTTCTCTGAGGAAGAGGTAGAGGAAACTGCTCCTACCGAGCCTACTGAAGAACCTGTGGCTGAGGGTGGTGAGGACTTCGCTGCCGAGAGCGAGGAACAAGCCCCTGAAGAAAATCCTGCCGATTTTGCTTCTAAAAAGAAGGACGAAGAGGGTAAGGACGATGATCCTGATGACGCGGATGATGCTAATGATGATGCAGATGATGCTGATGATGATGCAGATGACGCTGATGATAAGGATGACAAGAAAGACGAGCAGAATGCTCTCACTGCGTCCATGACCGAACTTGTGGAAAAGTTTGAAGCACTGAAGAACAAGTGTGAATCTCTTGAAGCAGAGGTTGAATCTCTCCGCTCTTTCAAATGTGAGCGTGAAATGGCTGATAAGGATGCCCTTATTGCCAAGTATCACATGCTCAGCGAGGAAGACAAGGCAGAGGTTGAAGCCCACAAGGCCGAGTTTAGCCTTGACGAAATTGAGTCTAAGCTCGCCCTGATCTATGTTCAAAAGAATGTTAACTTTGACACTGTTGATGGTGCGCCCGCATCTGAGACAGAGGTTAACACTACTTTTACACTTATTGACAATGAAGTTGCGGACGAAGCTGATTTTATGTTACAAGCACTCCGCGAAGCTAATAATCTATAAAAATAAAGGAGGATATGCTAAATGGCATTTAAGATTGACCGCGAAGACGCGGCTATCCAGATGACTGGTCACGACAACTATGCAGTTGTTGAGCCTAACCATCTCACAGCACCCCGCAACGGTGGTATTTATGCCCAGCTCCCTGCCGCAGAGGACATTGAGATTCTTGAGCAGGGTACTTATGTAAAGTATGACTATGCTAACGGTGAGGTTAATTTCACTGGTAAAGGCCCCTGGTACATGGTATTCAACGAGGAAAAGCTTTATGACGAGCACAAGCAGATGCACCGCGACTACGCCATGAAGAAGGCAGACGCTTATGATGGCGTTATCGTTCCCCGCGTTTTTGCTATGACTCCTGGTGATATCTACACCACCAACAACCTCGTTGCGGCCGAGTATGCAGTCGGCGATATTGTTGCTCCTAACGAGAAGGGCATCCTTGCCGCTGCGGCTGGGGATGTAGAGGGTCTTGCTCTTCAGGTTGTTAAGACTTACAGCCTTCCCGATGGTCAGCCCGCTGTTAAACTACAAGTTATCGCTGCGTAAAGAAAGGAGAAAGTAGATAATGGCAACACTTATGAAGTTTGAACAAATTCGTCAGCTCGCTAAGGCTGCTACACACAAGCAGGCCCTTACTTTCTCTATCAATGACGTAGAAGAGAAGTTTGAAGTTGAAGCTGTAAACGCTGCTCTCCGTGAGCAATTCAACCTACTCACCGCTGATTACTACACCTATCAGCGCAACAAGATTTCTATCTTTGAGCTAATTTCCGAGACTATTGACGAGGTTCTTCCCGCCAAGGTTATGACTCAGTATGAGCAGTTCGCTGAAGTTAAGTCCATCGCTCAGGGCGATAAGGCTATCTTCAAGCTTCGCATCACTGAAGCTGCTCGCAAGCGCGCAAAGTCCTTCGTTACTCGCGTTGGTCTTGCTGGCCGTTACGAGACAATGATTCTTGATGGTCGTGAGCTTGAAGTCGGCACTGCTGCTATCGGCTATGCTATCCGCATCGGCTTCGAAGAGTTCCTTGATGGTCGTTATTCTTTCGCTGATTTCACTGATATCATGCTTGAGGGTATGAACGAGTACATCTACGCTGAGATTGCTAAGGCTCTTGCCAACGCTCTTGAGACTCTTCCTTCCGCTAACAAGTACATCGGTACTTCTTTTGAGGAAGCCAAGATGGATCAGCTGCTCGCTATCTCCGACTCCTACGGTTCTGGCACTTCCGCCATTTACTGCACCAAGGAGTTCGCTGCTACAATGAAGCCTGCTTCTGCTGATTGGGCTTCTGATAACATGAAGGATGCCCTGTTCCGCGACGGTTACTTCACCGACTACAAGGGTCACCCTGTTATCATTCTTCAGCAATCTATGGTTGACGTTAACAACGAAGAGAAGGTTATCGATCCTTCTCAGGCTTACATCCTTGCCAACGTTGGCGAGAAGCCTGTAAAGGTTGTTTTTGAGGGTCAGACCGCAGTTCGTACGGTAGAGGATAATGACGATTGGTCTACAGACTTCCAGACTTACAAGAAGTTTGGTGTCGCTGTGTTCTCCAATCCTTCCATCTGCTCCTATCAGAACACTGCTCTCAAGAAGGCTACTCACTAGTCTAAACTAATTAAAAGTGCGGGGTGTATTTTACACCCCGCTTTCTTAAATGAACGATGCAAAAGGAGATAAATAATGGCTACTGTTAATCTAATTGACGATTCCGAACTTGTACCTGTAAAGAATATGATGCGGAATGAGGTGGGTTACACTCTAAGTAATGGTGTATCTCGTCACTTCGCCCCGCACATGACAATCCGTATTAAGGCAAGTGAACTGCGTGACCTCAGTTATGAATCTGGCGGTCTTGACTTCCTTCGCAATTATGTTTGCGTGGGCAACTCTGACCTCGCGGAAGAGTTCGGTATTTCTAATGATCTTATTGAATACACCTGGACTGAGCAGGATGTGGTAAATGCTCTTACTACTTCTGACCTTGACGTTCTCTTGGACGCTCTTGACTTTGCGCCTGACGGTATCCTTGACGAGCTTCGTGACAAAGCAGTTGAGCTAGAGATTGCGGACGGTAATCGTATTGCCGCAATCAATAAGCGCATGGGCGTAGATATCAATAATATGATTAAAAATAAACACGCATATGATACAGCAGACACTAAGAGCGAGGAAGCTCCTAAGCAGCGTCGTTCTTCTACTACTAAGAAGACTACTACAACTCGCCGCCGTGCAACCACCAAGGAAACTACCGAAGATGCCGTTTCTAAAGAAAAGGCAGCTACTCCTAAGAAGACTGCGGCCAAGAAGTCTACCGCTAAGAATGCTGCAACAGAAGAAGCTGCTACCGATAAGGAAACTACCGAAGAGTAGGAGTTCAGTATGGCAGATACAGAAGATACTGAAAAACTCACAACTTTCCAGGATATGTATGACTTTTTCCTGGGTGGAATCACAGATGACATGTTTATGGAAATGACAAAAGAGGATACCGAGAGTATGTTGCGGGAAATCCTTATTGCCGCAGTTCCTCGCTTTGAGTTTCCTCGATGGGCAGATCCATTTGATCTTGACTTTGAGAATGAGACATTCACCACTGAACTTACTACGGAAGAGAAGCTCATTGTCCGCAGCTACATGATCAGTGAGTGGATCAGTTTCCAGCTTGCTAATGTTGACCTTATCCGTCAAAAGTATAGCGGTTCTGACTTCTCTCTTACCAGTCAAGCTTCCCATATGAAGCAGCTCATTAATCTTAAGAAGGAATATGAATCACAGGCATTCCATCTTCAGCGAGTATATTGCCGCCGTAGACCAGACAAAAAAGGGGTTATGCGGTCTACCTTTACACAGATTATGGAGCCAATAGATTGGGCATAGTAATCTATTCTCAAAGGACGATTGACTATACCGTGGAAGAGATAACCGTTGAAGAAAATCTTTCCCGTTTATGCGGCCAAATTTTTAAGTTGCTGCCCATGAATGAAGAGGGGAAAGATTGGATCAAACCCCTTGAAACGGTTACTCTGGAGTTGGCTGGTATGGCTGAATTGATTCCGCAGGAAGAAGAGCTTTTTTCTCTTGTTTGCAAACTTGAAGGATTGCGGGCGGAGAGTGAAGATATTGACTTCATGCTTTTCCGCAGAACAATCTTTGAGCTATGCGGTATGGTTAACGAGATTAAGGAAGGTATTCATGAGCTTTCAGACGCTACAGAGTAGAATACAATATCTCGGTGGAAATCAGCTAGACCGCATAAATAAACAAAAACTTCATAGTTTCAGAATGGCTTTAAAGAATGATTTTAACTCGCGTCCTATTAGGGTTCCCAATGGTTCTGTATGGAATGCGCTAATTACCACTTCATCTGGTGGATTAAAGTCAGACTATGACCGTAAGATTGTATCTGTTGAATTTGATTCTGGGCTAGAGCCAGGTGATACTTTTGAACTTTTAGATAGTTGCACTCATTGGATGGTTCATCTTCCTATTATCACAGAAAAAGCTTATTTGAAGGCTCAGATTCTTCGTTGCGATTATTTGTTAAATGTTAATGGTAAGGACTATTGGATATATACCCAAGGCCCAACAGAAACCGACTTGCGTTGGTTCCTTAAAAACAACATTAATGCGAATGAGCTTAATCTTTCTGGCACTCTTTATATTAAAAATGATGAAAATACTAAGGAGTTTTTTAAGCGTTTCACTCGCATCAAAATTGATGGTCATGTATGGGAAGTACAAGTTACCGACTCTCTTACCGTTCCAGGAATCATAGAACTTGAAATCCAAGAGTACTATGACAACACTATTGAGGAACTTCCCGAGATTAAGAAGGTTAGCGATGCGGCAATCGTTGGTGCAACCACAGTAAAACAAGATACTGTTGTCGGTTACTCCATTGACCCATTGAAATATGATCCTACACTTTCTTGGGAAGTTAAGAACAACCCCAGAGTTCGCATTGATGAAATCCTTGAGGATGGAAGAATCTGTAAGGTTCAGATTCACCAAGGTGCGGTCAAGACCTTTGACCTGTGCTACGGGGATGAAACACTCACCGTCACAGTTGATTGGAAGAAACCTGTTATCCAAGGGCCGCAACTTGTATATCCTTACGATGTTCATAAGTATTGGATGAAGGACAAGCAAAAAGTAACATTCTCTATCGACAACGACATGGCAGTTATTACTGATTGCGGCGATGATTGGTGTGAGGTCGATATTGTAAATAGTAAGAAGGGCACATTCACTCTTTCCGCTACGGGAACTACCGATGAAGGCGAAGAGATTAATGAAACCCTTGAAGTAGAAATTAAATCACTCTAGAAAGGAGAACGGAAATGAAGAAAGTAGGTTCCAACCTATTAAAGAAGAACTTCCGTTCTTCTTTTCTTTCTTGTCAACGTGACCAGGAACTCATTTGGCGCAAGCTGTTTGTAGAATCCAAGCCATATAGTGACAAGTTAAAGAAGCTACTCATTATCAATGCTCCTGATTGTCTTGATGATTCTCAGTCTCAATACCAGCAGAAGATTAGAGAATATACTATCAAAGATATGAAGGACGAGCAATATATCAAAGCAGTCCCTAAGCTTTCCTTCGGAGAGCATGAGGAAGTAAAATCATATATCTGCGTTCAGTTTGATGATTTTGTTCCTACTGACAATCCGCAATATAGAGATTGTATCATTAGCTTTGATATTATTTGTCACCTTGACTATTGGGAAATGGATGATTATATGCTGCGACCTTGGGCAATTGCGGGGTACATTGATGGTATTCTTGACCAAGAGCATCTAACAGGTATTGGCACCTTGCAGTTTGCGGGCGCTTCTCAAATTATCCTCAGTGAGTATCTTGGTGGCTTAGTGCTTCGGTATGTAGCTACTCACTCCAAAATGGACGATAGTGAGAAAGTTTATGAAAATCTTCCTGCTAGAACAGAACGCACTTCTTACTAGCGGGTGATATATAATGAGTTTCCAAGGAGATTTGGCACAGATATTATCGGGTGTTCCGATACTTGTGCCTGGGTGTCAGTTCGCTGTCACTCAACCAAGAGTAATAGATGTTTCCGCCTTCGGAGAAGATAAGTTCTTTGATGCGGTTCATTTGTTCGTTAATTTAGATGAATTAATGAAGCCTATTCAAGATATGAATCCTCGTTTGCAAATGCTGTCAGGGTTTCACACTCTTATGGCAGTCTTGCAAGGAGAACCTGTGATGCGGCAAGATTTGACAGAATTCTTTGAGCTTATCTTGCCAAATTACCAGGTGGAGTTTGCCGCAGGTAGCCTAAATCTTCGAATTGAAGAAGAAGTGGGCATAAAAGGGCAATTAAATCCAATGAATTTTGAATATTTTCAAGACACGTTAAAACTTTTATTCCTTCCTAAAGGAGTTGAAAGCGATGAACCAGAGTATAACCCTGCAAACGACAGGGCGGCAGAGATTGCGGCCAAGCTGAAAGCAGGTAATGAAAAGCGCAAACAACTCAAAGCGAAGGAAAATCCTACCGTATCGGTTTTTGGGAATTACACTTCCGTTCTTTCCATCGGTTTAGGATTAGACATCAATGTGTTATACAATTATACCGTGTTCCAATTATTTGATGCTTTTGCTAGGTATACCGCAAAGCTCACGTATGATTTCTATCAAAAGATTGTGACTACTCCTTTCATGGATGCTAGCCAAATGCCTGAGCCGCATAACTGGATTGATGATATTTATAGTGAGAAATAAGCAAAGTGCAAAGAACAGAAGCGTTTATAATATACTGAAGATGGCTCGGCCCATCTAATAAGGAAAAACTGTATACAATTTTTCTTATAACATCTATAAAAGAAAAGGAGAGAAAACACATGAAACGATTCGGGATCCGCGAGATTTGTGATGTAGTTTTCAAGCCCCTTACCTCTGTAGACCTTGGTAGCCAGCACTTTGATGCGGGTCAGCCTATGCTTTATATTGATAGCGCTAAGACCTCTTCCCTCGAAGGTGCTTCCACCACTGTCTACGCACAAGG
>CAVEFV010000162.1:0-8561 GCA_963615025.1 Firmicutes bacterium CAG:95
ACCTGGTAAAGATTTTCATTCACCGGCATGGACACTGCATAAGCCATCATCACCCGTGGAAACGCTTCCTCGTCAGAAGTACCTACGACCCAGGGGGGGTGGGCTGCCTTGCCTCAGCTCGTGTCAGCAATGAGCCTCATGCCATTCCTGTGCCCTGCTGCGGTGCTGCCTGTGCCTTCTGGCTATCCCATCCACCTCACGCATCCGGTTGCGGATATGAGAGTCACTTTCCTGCTTTTGTGCACATTGTAACACAGTGAAGGTGCTATTCCCTGTAAAAAATAGCAGGATTTTTTCAACCCTGCTAAAACACTTAATTATTTTCTTGATACCTGGTAAAGATTTTCATTCACCGGCATGGACACTGCATAAGCCATCATCACCCTCATGCAGGCATGGTTCAGATGATTCTCTGACCTGTCTCCCATACGGTATTTGACTATGTGCCGCATAGCTCTTGCCAGATGCTCCTCTGTGGGTATCTGTCTCCATGTTGCCCCTGGGTGTTTCCTGTTCCCTGCTGTCAATCCCTTGGCAATTTCATCCAGTACCTCTGCCATGCCATCCTGCAAAAGAAACCGGAATTCATCCAGCTCTGCATCCTGCTCGTATTCCTCCATGTTCATTTCTCCCCGCCTTTATGCTGCACTGTTCTTGCTCATGCAGTCCTGCAAAATCTTCCTGGTACGCTTGAAGGATATCCTGCCACCCTTCCTGTCGCATTTCTCCAGCTCCACCATGTAGCCATCCAGCCGCTGTGGCGTGAGGCATTTCACTTCCTCCAGCAAGGTGCTATTGAGCTTGTCCAGTCTACCCTTGCCAAAGCCAAATACAGACCACATGGTATAGAGCCATATTAAACGCAAATCGTCCCTGTGGATATCTGCCAGCTTCGTTACATGCCAATCCTCAAAATCCTTTTGGGTCGCACCTTTCCCCAGCTCCTTTGGCAGCGGCGTGAAGCTGTATTTATACCTTGCCTCGATTTCCAGTCCCTCTGCCATTTCCTCCAGACTCAGATAGTGGTGTGGGAATGGGCCTCCCGCCAATGGCAGGGTCATGCCCTTTTCCCGCATATCGTCTGCCTTGCCGGTTTCGTTTACCAGCTGGATATGCCTGTTAAATTCCTCGCTGACTTTATACAGCCGGTCAGCCCCATAGCCAAAATCCCTGTGGAGTACCCACAGGAAAAGCGGTGTAGTAGTTGCCCAGCACATATCTTCAATGGCACTGTGCATCTTCTCCGCTATGATCCGGCCTCTGGCATCCATGCGAATGTTGCCCTTCAGCTCCTTGCTCACGGAGTCCTTCACCTTTTCCACAGTCTGTCTTTTCAGTTTTCTCGCTAGTGACATTGTTCTCCCTCTTTCGTTTTTGCTGTATGTGATACTTATATGCATTTTGAGGCCATTTGCACCCTGTCAGCTCTCTGATTTCTGCCCAGCGGCAGCCTGCCTCCCGCAGTAAAACTACATCGCCCCCAGGCACTCTAACTCTTTCGTCTGGGTGCAGCAGTTTCTTAAATGCCTGTTCCGGTGACAGGGGTTTTGGGTACAGTATCGCCAGCACCAGGGCATAAACATTCTCCATGTACTCTAAATCCTCCGGTTTGATAGCTGACATCGTACTTTCTCCTGCTTATCCTCATCCAGCTGAATATAAACAGTGTACCGGTACGGATAGCCATTTATATCTACACCCTCATAGCTCAGTTCTGGGTCAATATAATACCCCTTGAGGCTTGGTGGCCTCTTGCCCCAGAATCTGGCAGAAATCTTTTGCCGCTTTGGCTCGAACCTAATCAAGTTCCTGCTGCAGGTAATTCTTTTCCCGAATACGCTCTCATGGAGCTTGTCAAAATCCTCCTGCCCATTCTTGACCAGGTACTCAGCCAGCTTCTTGTAGTTCTTCTTTTTCTCCAGTGGAGTGAAGTTTACCCGCACATAGTTGCCGTCGTTTGCATACTTGGCCCACAGCTGGGCAATCTTGTTCCACTCAGAAAAGTGGCTTAGTACCATGTGGAAATGGATAGCCCCCTTGGAGCCTCTGCCACAAGAGAGTATGTACTTGAACTCCAACCCTTGCCTCTTGTACATGGACTTCATGCCCCGTAGGAACTTCTGGATGATCTTCTTTGCTTCTTTGTTGGTTGCCGGCCTGCGTTCCTTGGTGAAGGTGAAGGTACACCACATATCTCCATCTCCAAAGTTCCAGTCCAGGAGCCGCCATGTCTCTTTGACTAACCTTCTCAGCTTGTACTTCTGGACTCTCTCAGGAGTAGCCCCACCGGTACGGATATACTCTGCATCTTTCTGTCCTAGTCTACCGTTCTGGTATTCTATCCTCTCCATGACAACTCCATGTTTGTATACTTTCCGGATATATGCCATAACCTTCACCTCCCCTCTCTAATATGTAAATAATCAGATACGCTTAACAAGGAATCCACGGAGGACGAAAACCTTGATTTTCAGCCCTCCAGAGGGTATTCCCTATGCAGTTTCAGCCTCTGCCTTTTTACAACGACTTTATGTTCTATCCTCTGCCCAATCGGTATTATCAAGCACCTGTTGGGCTAATTTTCTGATTGCTACGCCGTACTTGTATTTGCTTTCGCCATCAATATATGATAGCTGTACCATAGCCTCCTGGATTTCCTGTAGGGCATTTTCATAATGCCGTACAAACTGTTTTTCCTCACGGCTTTTCCCCTTGCCCTGCTCCAGCTCCTGGATGCGTTTCTTCATGGCAATCAATTCGCTTTCCTTGGCTGCCAGCTCCAGCTCCTTGGCCTCCAGCTCCTCACTATTTTCTATAGTAGCTTCTATAGTATTATCAGCCGGCTTTTCCTCCAGTTCCTTGATTCTCTCCTGAGCCTCAGCAAAGAGATCCTGATAATGCTTTGACTCCCTGGTTGCCTTGTCATGCCTGGCATCCGTGGCAATGAGTTCCTGCTTGAGCTTCCTGTATTTGTCCTTCAGCTCCTCCAACTCCTCATTGTCCCCATTTACCAGCTCATTTCGGAGGTTTACGATTTCCTCCTCTGCTTCCTCACGGGCTGCCTTTTCGTTTTCCAGCTCCTTCAGGGCCTTTTCCAGTTCCCGCTTGCTCATATCCGGCAGTTCTTCCTTATGCTCTTCCATGAACATATTTCGCTTATCTTCATCTTTTACTGAGGATAGTGCCAGGAGCTGGGTCTGGTTCAGCTGTGCCAGCAGCTCCGGATCAGGCTCGCTGCCAAAGAGCCTCATTTCTGTGGTATTGAAATTCTTGTAGATGGTGATGATGTTCTGTGCCGTCCGCTCGCTGTAGTCCACATTCTCTGCCAGCCATTTGCCCCAGTTGCCGTGCCCCACGGCTCCCTTGGCCTGCAGCAGCTTCTCGCCAATGCGGCATGTGGCAATATAGACGGTTTCCTTTACCTGGTTCTTGATAGCATTAATATCTGCTGCTATCTGGGCAAGGTTTACTGGTGCGTTTTCGGTATGTACTGTAATTTCGTTTTCCATCAGTGTTTACCCCCTCTCATAATGAACCGGCACTCACGGCAGGTCCCTGTGAAAATCCCGTCCACCGGATGGTAGCCCTGCTTGGCTTCCAGACGAATGCCCAGCTTCTTTTCTACATGCTCTACCAGGTCAGCGGTAAAATACCCCTGCTGGCATTGGTAGCATCTGTGGCGGGTCTGCCATCTTCTAGCCTTTATCCTCATGCGCCGGCGGCTGTTGTGCTCGCAGCAGCTTCTCACCCAGTTCCAGTCCACATACAAGGCAATAACCCGTCTGGCAAACTTGTAATCCATCCTATAGGCACGAGATTTGTTCTTGTGATATTTCAGCATCTATAATTCCTCCTGTAATATTCATATTGCAGCCCTACTATCAGAGCGGTAGCGGCCACCAGCAACAAGCCCTTCAATAATTCCATCATGGCTGCCTCCTATATGTTTTCAGTTCTTCCTTCAGTTCCTCCACCTCGCTGATAGCAAAGCCCATGCCATCCTGGAACCCCTGCCAGTATCTCTTGTTTTTCCATTCATCTTCCATTTCCTCGAAGTATTCCGCCCGCCTCTGGTCAACCTTCAGACTGTGGAGCAACCTCTTCAGGAACCTATAAACCTTCCCATGTTCCATGCTTTACTCCTGTTTTCCTTCTATTTGTATGTTGCAATGGTTTCCGGCTCAACGCCTAAGATACGAGAGAGCTTGAATACTGTGTTTACATGGTGTCCAACCTCCACTCTGTCTTTCAATATCCTTGTTATAGTTCCACCAGACATACCGCCTGCAACGAAGTCTCTAACCTTTATCTTTTTCTCAATCATAATCTCTATTACCTTTTCTCTGTTTACAACGTACATAACACAATCCTCCTAATACATATAACTTTGATTGTTGCTATTTGTGCTAATATATCACAATAGTTATTTCATATCAAATGTTCTATTTATATAAAACAGAACACGAACGGCAATAATCTTCCCTAGCATTTCAAAAAGGTGCAAAAAATTTCTCGCTCAAATTGAAAAATTTTTTATAACCGAACAGTGGAATCATGCTCCTTTTTCCAGCTTTTCCCGGCGGAATTTTTCTACGAACTCCATGGTATCTGCTGGCGGTTTTTCGTTGTGCTTGGCCCGTACCTGGACGATTGCGCCGTTTCGAATTTCCATGGTACAGAAAGAAGCGTCCAATGCGGTGTTCTTTCTGATGTAGACTACATCAGTCTCGCCCTTTGCCACTCTCTCCACATACATGCCAACGCAGATATGCTGTACCTCGCCCTCACGGATCAGGTCTGTTACCTTGTCCGGCACTACAATGCTGTATGTATCATCCTGATAGCTGTAGCCGTCCAGCAGCTTCTTGTATCGCTTATGGTACCTTTTCTCCAGCTTTTCATTGCCCTTGTACCTTATCTGATTGCTTAGATTGATGTGCATTTGGCTCAGATCACTAGGAAACAGTACTGACTTATCGTTTAGGTTTATATCCAGCTTCATGCAATCATGGATGTAGTCAGTATACAGGCCCAAATCAATCCTAACGGCCTGGAATTTCATGCTCTGCTTTTCCAGATAATTGAGGATTCTTTCAAAGGTCACATGATTTAAAGCCTCCCGTAGATATGTCTCGTTGTAGTACCCGGCACCATATGCCATGAACAGCATCAATCCCAGGTGTTTGCCATGTCTGCTTTTTTTCAGTTCCCTCCATTGTTGGAAGTCTTTTAGAGAAATAGCCCCATCATGTTCCCGAATATATGTCATATCCTTGTGTGTCAGCTTTATGCGAAGCATTGACTCCAGGTTCTTGCCTCGCATATTGAAGGTTCGCCCTACACAAAAGCCATTGCAGATTGTGTTTGACAATACATTGCCCAGCCCGATTTTCCCAATCTGCTCCATGGCCAGAGGCCATCTGGCTACCTTGTCCATAAGCTCAATGAAGCTGTATTTCGTTGCCAAGGTAGTGGCATAGAAATCACATACATACTGGAGCTTTTGCCCCTGGGTCACTTCCCGCCATTCTTTTGCCATGGGAGTTACAACATCTACATTGGTATCTTTCCTGGTTCTTGGTGCGTACACATTATGTCTTCCGGTGCACCTTGACCTTGTGGAGCGTCTTCGTTCCGTATTTTCGTGGTCCCATTGAGGGTACCAGCGGCGGTCATATGCCACTTCATACCCCCCTTTGCCTGGGATGAACGCATACCAGGCATCCACTACTCTGGTGGTTGTTATTGCCACTTCATCCTTGAACACCTCATACATGCTATATACCGCCTTGCAGGTCACAACATCAGGGTCGATAGGGCTTTTCTCCAGATGATATGTCATTATGTTTCGCCGCAAGGGAACTATGTAGTTTTTGCGGTATCTCCATAGATGAACCATGGTGCCCCGTTCCCCGCAGTTATCACACCAGCATTTCTCCAGGTGGCCGTGCCCTGTTGCATCCGTTAATCGGTCGCAATGGCTGCATAATGCCACATTAGGCCTGTCATCCGTGGCGAAAAAATAGACCGGCTGAAATTCATCAGCCTCTCGCTGTTGTTCTTCAGTCGGTCCTTCATTGGCGAAGTAACTCAAAATCTCATTCTCTGTCATAGCTCATCCTCCAGGGACAATGCCGACAGGTCAAAAGCTGGCTTCCTTGCTGCCGGTGCTGATGCTGGTACTGTTTCTGCAGCCGGTTGCGGATTCGGTGCTGGGGTGTAGGTACTCCACTTTTCCATCTGCTTTTGCATGATCTGAGCCATAAGCCCTGCCTCCAGCTGGCTGTGTGTCTCATCCAGCGTGCCTGCACCGAAGTATTCCATGACTATTGCCATAGCTAGTACAGGTTCTACGCACACCCCGCCATTGGCTCCCTTGTGCGTTCTGGCATACTCATACATAGCCTTGTAGGCTCTCATGCAGCTCGTGCCCTCAACTAGCACCAGTGCCGGTGCTTTTTCATCCACCTGGCACCACAGGCGAACCATTTCCCGCACTTCATTTTCCGGCGTGCCCTGCTTTAGGTTCTCTCCCTCCAGCTTGGCCAATGCCTTTTCCAATTCTGTCATAACAATAACCTCCTAATTCACCTCTGATATGGCTTGTTGCCATGCTGGTGGCTCCGTAGGTACTGCCGAAGCCATCAGCATGATAGCAAGGGGCGCTAAAGCCATTTGCGCTTTATTGGGCGACCCATTAGGTATCTTATCCAAGCCAGATGAGCTTCTCTAAGCTCCTCTGAAGATGCACCATCAGTGCAAATATCCGCAGAACCGTCCTCATTGACGGTTTTTGCATAAAAAAGTTCATAGTATTCTGGGAAAGTTAATACCCTACTGTCATCGTAGATATTTTCATCGGTGGCAGTTTTTCTTTTTATGTATGCCTTGAAATCGTCCTCGATAACATCTTCTAGTCTAAGAAGTATTTTGACTGGCAGCTCTATACAAAGCTCTGGTATCCACCCCGGCAGCCTTTTCAGCAATCTCCATGATAAATCAGGGATGTACCCTATTATTAGCCAAATGTCCTTCATCATCGGCACACCCCCCCACTCAATCCTTCCTTACCCAGTAGGTAATCTTCAGCTCCTGGCCGGGGTGGATGGTCTTGTCATGGTGCAATACCGGGTTGTGCTCTACGATGTCCTGCATCAGCTCTCCTGCGTCACGGTTGGTGCCGGTGTCCTTCTGGGCATAGGCTTCAGCTATCTCACTGAGGGTGTCACCGTATTGTACGGTGTAGATTTCCTCCTGCTTTTCCTGGCGCTGATGGCACCAGCCAAGGAGGCAGGCGATGATAACCGCCACGCCCACAAGCCCCAAAGTACTCGAACAGATACCCTTGATAATTCTTGCCAGCTTTCTCATGGTTTCATTGCCTCCTTCTTTGTCTTATATCCACCAACGCCGCGCATAGGCTTCAGGTTCTTCATAAACTCCATCACATCAGAATGACGGTACTTTACCCTTGTACCCTCTTCATCGGTGGTGACTCCAGGCAGCTTGCCCTCATCGCACCACCTGGAGACCACGGTAGGGTCCACCTTAAACAGCTTGGCTACCTCGCCTCGAGTCATCAGATAGTCCGTCCCGCTGTCCATCCGAAGCAGCCTTTCCTCCAGCCTCTCCAGCTGGGCCTTGAGCTTGAGGAACATATCCCTGTTGCTGTCGCCCCTAATGGCAGGGGTACTGCGTATTGTCAGCGATGCCATAATATTTACCTCCTATTATTCCGCTGTGTTCCTGTCCTTCCCCATGGCATAGCCCTGAGAAAAGCCATTGGCATATATGCTTGTTGCGTCAATTACGAGCTTGCAGTCCTGGTTGGTAAATCCCTCCAGCTGACTTCTCTTCATTATTATTCTCACATTTGCCGGAACCATATCCTGGGCAGATGCTTCATTGCTATTTTTTTCGTTGTTGTTACGGTTCAATGGAACTGCCTCCCTTTATATGTAGATATTATGGCCATATCAGTAGGGCTTTGACTGTGCAAAGTCCCACTGGTATAGCTGTAATAGCTATGCCCCGCCGGAGCGGGCAGCCATGGCAGGATAGGGCAAACATTCAACAGTACCAAAAAGTCCCTATCCTTATCCCCCAACTTTGCCATTTCTTTAGGAGGTGTGGGGTGCGGTCTGTACCACGGCTGCGATCTGTGTTTATTGTATAACAGGAGAATATTTAAGGCTGTTGCCAGCCTTGCCAGGTGCCTCGAAAGCAGGAAAAAGAAAGAAGTATTTTACGGTTGATTTTTGCTTAGCTTCATATATTTATTATCATCATTGAGTAAAAGTGTTTTCGGGGCACCGGCAAAGCAGGCAATAAGGGTAGACCCTCGAAGCTACCCCACCCAGGCAAAGCTATCAGCATCAGACCCGTCAGTCCATCTTTCTGCTGTGCTCGAATCTCTGGGTATTATTGCCAGCCTTGAAACAAAGGTCGATGCAGGATGCAAACCAAGCTAAAAAAACATCCTTATCCCAAGGGTTCGCGTACTGAAAGTTGCCCTTGGTGCAGTCTATACATCAACCCCTGTTTCAGGGCTGGCAGGATTA
>CAVEFV010000163.1:0-8094 GCA_963615025.1 Firmicutes bacterium CAG:95
TTTGCAACTTATTTGGATAAATATGCCCGAGGATTGCTCGCGGGAGTTCGCCCCGACGCTCTCGCGCCACACGTCCACGCCACTTGGACGCGCTGCGCTTGTTCTCGCGCGATTTGGCGGCGTTTTTCGTCTGCGGCGGCTAATTGTCCGCCCGAATAAAAACAACGCGCCACAGCTAATTTATTACGCCCTCACGCGTTAGCGTGTTCCGCGCGTGCGTGTTCGCGCGCATCTTCCCGTGCGATGGTTAAGTGTTAACTTATATGTTGATTTTAGTTGTGATATTGTCAACTAATCAGTGGCCAAATGTTAAAAACGTTATTTCTCGAAAGATTTTGACAAAATAATTTGGTGGTTAAGTCGGAAGTTCGTAAACTTGCACTGCAATTCAGGGTTATCGTTACTTGGTAAGACCATATTGTAAATTCCATATATGTGTTAAGCCCCGTGAGTGATTTACCCTGACACTTACGGGGCTTATTCTTCGGGAATACGAGCGTTAAAGGCGCACCCGTCTTCTGACAACTGTTGGCGGCAGTTAACAATAGTACGCTTGGGCAGTTGGGTGAGGAAGTAAAACAAAGTGGATACAAGGGGGAAGTTGGTTACTCCACAGGGAAAGGCATAATAGCAGATAGCCCCTCGACCAACGCAATGCGGCACAGACGCTGAAAATCTGCAAGTGGTAGCAATCGTGTTGAGCTGCCTCCGACTTACGGGCGACGGACACTCACCGACGGAATGGTCAGAGTTAAAGTTTATCCTTAAAGTTGAGCCGAACAAAGGAGCGGAATAAACCACGCTACCTTTAGGGAGGCTTATCTTCCCCAGGCTCTTGAGCCTACCTCTGGAATAGCCAATATAAAGGCTAAGACAAAGTAAAGGTAAAGGAGCAAGAAAAAAAAAGAAAGCAGCGTACATACGTTATCGTTTGTTAGTTTGCTGCAAAGTTAAACATAAAATTCAGACAGAGAAATGAAAGAATGGTTAATGAAAGAATGTCGGCTATACACGAGGTGGTTCGCCGACAGAGACGACAGAGACGACAGAATGACTAACGGCGGCTTTATATGCCTGCAACTTGGCTTTGCGATGTTTGTTGCGGCGTGTGGACTGGCCGAGATGCTACTGAGATGCTGACGCAAGCAGAGTGCAAGGAGATAGCGCGTGAGCTATACAACTTGTACAAGCGCGACAAACAAAAGGAGCGCGACAAATTGGAGACGATGAGCGCGGCGGAAGTATGCAAGACGTTAGGCTGGACGCGAGAATACCTCAACGACCACAGAAACGAGATAGCCCACTACTTCACCAGTCCGCGAAAGATACGCTACTGCAAGCGAGCAGTATTGGCAATGCTAAAATAGTGATACAGATAGATTTGTGCTTTTCATTTTATATTATGTATTGATTTGGGGGAGGGCGTGCCGCAACCGTGGCGGAGTATAAGCACGGTGCAAATTGGACTGAAAGGCGGTTCGATACCGCCCACGCCTACGACCTATTTTAAGTCCATTCATTATTTTTATGTTTTCGGCTTAGCGGTATGCGAATATAGCGAAGCCACACACCCACAGCAGAGACGGCTGCAAGTCAGGTTCGACCCCTGTGTGGGTACGACTATTTTTTACTCAGTATTTCCGCAGCGGCGGATAAGGATTAGCAATTTGTCATCATTGCGATTTAATCATGTATTTAATTGGTTATAGCAACCGCACGGTATGCGATATATAGTGCGGATTTTAGCCCGAATACTGACGGAGCTTTGGAGGTTCGACACCTCATCGGGCTACAATGGATTATTATTTTCATTTTCGTTCCCTCACCGCAGCGGCGGTGATTTGGCAAATTTTGTTTTTTAATATGTTAATGTATCTGTGCATCAGGCGTTCACATGTTCATCGATTTTGTTAGTTAAGTGCTTTTTTCTGCACGCCTGACGCACCGCCGCAGCCATACGCGAGTACCGCAGCGGCAAAACGGGGAAAGCCTCGTCCCTCCGAGGGGATAGCATAAGGGAGGGGGTAAACTTAGGAACGAACGGCGGAGCGTTACCGCCCTTTCCCACGTTTTCATGGTATTTATTGAATGTTTATTAGTATGAATTTTTCCGCTTGGTGCGTGAGCATAGAGCGGTTTTGGCGAAGACCTGACGCGCAGGGCAAGGCGATGAGCGCGTAAATGGATAGCCCGCCCTCCTTTAATTCTCGCTATTAGGGGGGGTGAAGCTAAGGCAAACAAGGGTTCGAGTCCCCACTTCGCCACTATATCAACAACTAAAATCTACCCAAAATGGAAGATATGACCGAATACTTCAACAACTACTATTTCCACGGCAAGAAAGTTACGCCGCGCGAATATTGGGAGGGCAGAGCCGACGAACTGAAACGAATGTTCACCGCGCCCGAACAAGCCACCATAACGCCCGATGACAACGGTATAACAGTCAGGGGACTGAACTTAACCGACATGGTAGGACTTAGCGCATACGCGCACCTGTGTTGCTTTCGCACTGAGCAGCTTAAAGACGGAGGGTTCAGACTGTCATGATAAAGCGACTAATCAAACGCCTTTTCGGGCTGCACAAAGACAACACCTATACATGGGCTAACACGCGCATCATGAGGTTCGCGACAATGGAGGAGGCAAACGAATACGCCGCAACGCGAGGCTGGACGATAGTCTTTTTCCAACGCCAACAAAGCAAGTCAATTAAATTCCAAGGCGCGTTCGTCAACGTACACGATATATGGGTACTCATGAGACGCGACAACAAAACGCGACAGAATGACCGCAACGACGATTAAAGACTGTTCCACGTGCGCCAACTATCACGCTGGTATCAACTATTACGTATGCACGGTAATACGCGACAGAGTATGGGAGACACGCACCAACTGCAAGGATTATCAACCTAAACAATAATTCACTTAAAAATCAAAAATTATGATTATCAAGAAAAACGACGTAATGCCCGAACGACCCGTGATCCTCGTCGTTTACGGCACACCAGGAGCTGGCAAGACTTCTTTCGCCTGCACCGCTGACACACCATTGCTTATTGACACTGACAGAGGGTTCGACCGTGCTTGCGAGCGCGTGGACACCATCACGGCGGCGAAATGGGAGGATATATTCAACGCCGAAAACGTTCAGGCTTTCGGGGAATATAAGACGGTAATAGTCGACACGGCAAAAGCATGCTTGGACGATTTCCTCGCCGCGTATGTCGTTGCCCAAAACTACAAGCTGGCTACTAACTCGCTTAAACGTTTCGGCGAGATGGCCGACCAGTTCAAAAACTTCGTAAACGTGTTGAGGAGCAAGGGAGTAGACCTTATCTTCGTGTGCCACGACAAAGAGACAGCCGACGGCGATACTATCAAGCACGCGCCTGACTGCACAGGACAGAGTAAGGATTTGTTAGTCCGCATTGCCGACGAGGTAGGCTATATCTGCAAGCAAAACGGCAAGCGCGTTATTACTTTCGAGCCGACCGACACGCGCGTCGGCAAGAATGTCGCTGGACTTGATACCCTCGCTATTCCCGACTTCGGCACGCCCGAATACGACAGCTTTGCGGCGACCATTATCCGCGATGTCAAAAACGCGATACAGGCTAAGGGCAAGGCACAGGCGGAAGCACTCGCACTACTCAACGGAGCGCGCGAAGCTCTCGCGGCGTGCGACACGGCGGAACGTGCCAACGAACTTATGGGGACGGCCAACTCACTCGCAAAAGCGCACCAAAAAGCATTTAAGTTGCAGATGATTGAGACGCTTAACCAGCGCGGCATAGAGTTCGACGCGGAGCGCAAGGAGTTCCGCGAGCCGAAGAAACCCAAAGCGAAACCAAAACAGGAGCAACCCACGGAGGAGGCGTTGTTTACGGAATAAGACTTCCGAAAGCCCTGCACTCTTGCTACTCGTTATACTCGCAAATCCTATATGTCATAAATTTTCGTCGGGAGTGCAGGGCAGCAGGAAGCCTACATATATAAATTCATTTTTCTTTCATTTTATTACTATTTTTTGGGGTGGCGGCAGTGCCGTTACGTGATAGCCAAGCATTGCCGCCTTTTTTTGACATCATGACAAAACCGACTATAAGAGTTACACAGCTGGAGCAGTTCCGCCGACTGATATGCGGAGATTATCCGTGGTTGACCGAGAAATCTGTTATCGACAGCATCACGGGAGAGTTCCAAGGCAACGCGCTTACGACCATTGGCACGGCGTTTCACGGCATAGTGCAGATGGGCAACACAGGCGCGGAAATTCCGCCCGTCGAAGTCAAGTACGGCGAGAGGGGCAAGATTGAGGTAGAGCCGAAGCCATACGGGTATTCGTTCCCGACTGTTACGGGGGCTATCGAATACGACGTGATATTCGACCGCGACCAGACTGATATTGCGCTCTCTTACCGCGATGAGTTCCGCGACGCATTTCACGAGATACGCGAGTACAAGGATTACGGCGACGCTATCGTAACAGGCTGCGCGGATATGATACACGGAAATTCTATCCGCGACATCAAGACTAAATTTTCGCCTGTCAACTGCAATGACTATATCAATTCCGCGCAATGGCGGTATTATCTCGAACTATTCGACCTCGATGATTTCTACTTCGACTTGTTCGTGTTCGGCGGTTACAAGGAGGACAAGCACGGCACGGACGTGCGAGGATTGCGTTTGGAGCGCATCACGCCGCCGATTGCTTGCTACCGATACAGAGACTTACAACAGGATAACAGACTACTATTAACTCAGTTCCTGCAATGGGCTGAAAAACGGAATATTATCAAATACTTATACAAAAATGGAAAATTATAACATTAGCTTAAATCTCCTCAAACTTCACGCGGCGGTAATGGGCGTGAAAGGCAAGGACGGCAGCGTGAAGCAGTGCGTTGTGATACCTATCGAGGATAACGACTTATATGCGAGCGTCCGCGAGAGTGGCGAGACGAGCGTCTACCTGTCGCTATCCATGTGGCAGACATCACAGACAGGCAAGTACGGCGACTCTCACTATATCAAGCAGCATCACTCCAAGCAATGGCGCGAGGCCAACCCCGATGTCCAGACGGCTATCATTGGCAACGCCAAGCCTATCGCGGCGTTCAAAAACCTCAACGCGCCCGTTGTCGAGACTGTCGACGTTGACCCTAACGACTTACCATTTTAATCTATAATTATGTTGTACGACTTGCGTAACAGTGTGGACAGCGTGAATTTCCGCGAAAAGGCGCGAGAACTTGCTGACGCACAAAAAGATGTAGTAGAGCTTAGCAAGAAAACCATGCGGCGGACGATAAAGCAAAACGCGTACTTGCACGTATGTCTCGCACTGTTCGCGAGCGAGTTCGGGCAGACGCTTGAAGAGGTCAAGATTGACGTGTTCAAGCGCACGGTGAACAACGCACTTTTCACGGGGCGGCGCAAGAACCGCCGCGGCGAAGATGTGGCGTACTTAAAGAGTTCATCAGAGCTTACCACCGCCGAACTTACTACCGCTATCGAGCGTTTCCGCAACTTTTCGGCACAGATTGCAGGACTGTACATTCCAGCACCCGAAGAACGGGACGCGCTACTCGAAGCGCAAAAACAAATCAACGCGTATCAGAATTATCTATAACATCATGGAGGGTATATACAAGATTGCGGCAGACATTGCCTCGCAATGCAAGCAGACAGGACTGGAGAGCTATCCCGACGACTTCTCCTACGAATACCTCACGCCCGACGGAGGTATAACGGTATCATACGACTTTAACAATAACAGGCCAACCGTAAGCGTTGACCACGCCGACCCCGAAAACCGCCGACCATTGCCCAATATCACGGCGGCTATCCTGCAAGAGTTGCCCGACGTATTGGATATTGAGGAGGAGTACTTCGAGGAGCGCAAGGAGTACTACCGTGCTGGCTACCCCGAAGAAACGACAACCAATGCGGAGTTTTTTGATATGAAAAATCTATAATTATGAGTTTGGTCAAAAACGAGATATTGAGAGCCAAGGAGCGGAGCGAGAAGATGGCGCGATGCGGTATCTGTGAGGTTACAGAGCAGGAGCGGAAACTTTTACATCGTATGTCGTTCGACCGCCTCGCGGCGGCGAAGAAGTACGAGCAGAACGGCACAGGAAAGCCTGTCTACACTATACATACGAGCGACGGCGCGACTATCACGACCACACGCCCACAGCGGTACGGAGTAGTCCCCGAAGCTGGCAAGTCTGTGTATTGGCTGGATATGACGGATAAAATCCTACGCAAATGGCAGCGCGGTATATAATTGGTATCGACCCCGGCAAGCATGGCGGTATTGCGGTTATGCGCGGCGGTGAGTTGATTGTCTACCTCAAGATGCCGCCCACACCGCAAGACGTGTGGAACTTCCTTCGGGCATACAGCGATGAGGAGGTATTCTGTCTCATGGAGCGTGTCGGCGGACGAAGCGGACAAAGCGCGTCGGCGGCGTTTCGTTTCGGGCAGAACTTCGGTAACCTCGAAATGGCTATCACGGCGGCAGGTATAAAGTTCCAGACTGTTACGCCGCAACGATGGCAGAAGTATTACCAGCTTGGCACGTGCAGCGCGTGCGAAGGAGGTAAGACGGAATGGAAAAACAAACTGAAAAAATGCGCACAGGCTTTGTTCCCTACCGCGCATATCACCCTAATGACGGCGGACGCTATACTTATAGCCAATTACGCCACTTTCAACTATTGATAAATTATGAATAATATCCAACTACACCCACGTACACTTGTTCGGCGCACCTACCGCCGCGACATCACGGAGCGCGACTATCAGTCCGCTATGGGAGTTGCCGCGATGTGTATGTGCATCAACGACCTCCTGACGGGTATCTGTGTGCAGACGGCAAACGTCATCAAGGCTACGCCGCTATACCGCCACAAGGTCAAGCAGCTCACCAACGCACTAATCAAGGCGCGGCAGAAATACGACCTCTCCACTATGGCGATGTACAAGCGCGACGGCATCACGGTACTTGATTTTTTCGACGCGCAAAACGACGAACTCTCGCAAGATGTCGAGTTGCTTAGATTGCAGATTAAGCAAGATGTCGATAACGTCAATGCACCATACTCCAACGAACTGTCATACCTCATGCTCGCGGAAGTGATAGGGCATTACGCTTCAGGTTTTTTCGACTGTGCCGTGCGCACATTGCGTTGCCGCGCCGCTATCATCATGAGTGATATATACTCGCCTCACGACGTGTACAACAGCGTCAAGATGCTGATTAAGGCGGTAGGCGATACTATCAAGGTCAACGCGCTTAAAATCCCGATGTCCGAAAATGTACTTACCGCCTTCGACCTCCTTACGAACAAGTTGCAGGACATGAAGCGCGCAAACAATAACTTACAGACTATATACGACAACAACAATGGAAAGTGAAACAAGCAAGAACAGACAGCAGGAGCAACGCCCCGATGTCGTCAACCACCCCAAACATTACACGTGGCTTAAAGACTTTTGCGGCATAGAGCCTATCGATATATGCCGATACCTCAATTTCAACCGAGGCAACGCCTTGAAGTATATCCTTCGGGCTGGCCACAAGCAAGAGCAGGGCATCACCGCGCCGCAAAAGGAAATCCAAGACCTCGAAAAGGCTATCTTTTACCTCGAAGATGAAATCAAGCTAATCAAGCAGAGATATTTTTTAGATTAACCAAAATTATAAACAACTAAAATTCACAGCATTATGGAAGCAACAAAAGTTATCACGGACAAAGAAAGGCACGAAGCATTCCGTACCCTCGAACAATGGGCGAACCAACAAGGAAAGAAACGCTCGCTTGTTGTCATCACAACAGAGCTACAAGGCGAGGAATTGTTAGCCGTCAACAAGTCGATGCACGGGCAAGCGATACAGCTTATAGGCAGTATAATTTCTATATGTGCAGGCGACAAGAGCGGCGACTTTATTAAGATATTCCGCAAGGGGGTAGAGCACGCGCAACGGATAATAGACAAGAAGATTAACATTAATCCCGACAGCAATGACAAATCCGATAGTACAATGGCTCAAGCGTGAGGTAGCAGCGGCACGCAC
>CAVEFV010000164.1:0-7048 GCA_963615025.1 Firmicutes bacterium CAG:95
CTAGGAGGTTGGCTCAGAAGCAGCCATCCTTTAAAGAGTGCGTAATAGCTCACTAGTCGAGTATTTCCGCGCCGAAAATGTACCGGGGCTAGAGCATACTACCGAATTTGCGAATCACATGTTTACATGTGGTGGTAGGGGAGCGTTCCATACGGGGTGAAGCAGGATCGAGAGGACCTGTGGACTGTATGGAAGTGAGAATGCCGGTGTAAGTAACGAAAAGACAGGTGAGAATCCTGTCCGTCAAAAACCCAAGGGTTCCAGGGGAAGGTTCGTCCGCCCTGGGTCAGTCGGGGCCTAAGGTGAGTCCGAGAGGAGTAGCCGATGGATAACAGGTTTATATTCCTGTACTAGTATATAGACAGATGGAGTGACGGAGAAGGCTAGGCAGTGCCTCTTAGTGGATTGAGGTCGAGATAGCGAGGCTCGGTATATAGTTAAATGCGTATACCTTATGTTGAGCTATGTTAGGTAAAACTGTACGACGTCCGGCTTCCAAGAAAAGCTTCTATGGTTAATCTATATACTACCCGTACCGTAAACCGACACAGGTGGGTAGGAAGAGAATTCTAAGACGCGCGAGAAAACCCTTGTTAAGGAACTCTGCAAAATGGCCCTGTAACTTCGGAATAAAGGGAACTCATTTAACAGTGAGTCACAGAAAAGAAGCCCAAGCAACTGTTTAACAAAAACACAGGTTTATGCAAAATCGTAAGATGAAGTATATGAGCTGACACCTGCCCGGTGCTGGAAGGTTAAGAGGAGAGGTTAGAAGCAATTCGAAGCTTTGAATTGAAGCCCCAGTAAACGGCGGCCGTAACTATAACGGTCCTAAGGTAGCGAAATTCCTTGTCAGGCAAGTTCTGACCTGCACGAAAGGTGTAATGTCTTTGGGCACTGTCTCAACAGGGGGCTCGGTGAAATCATACTACCGGTGAAAATGCCGGTTACCCGCGACTAGACGGAAAGACCCCATGGAGCTTTACTGTAGCTTAATATTGATGATTGGTATTTGATGTACAGGATAGGTGGGAGACTAGGAAGCTAGGACGTTAGTCTTGGTGGAGTCGTTGTTGGGATACCACCCTTTAAATACTGATTGTCTAACTAGTGGTAGTGGATACCAAAGGACAGTGTTAGGTGGGCAGTTTGACTGGGGCGGTCGCCTCCTAAAGAGTAACGGAGGCGCTCGAAGGTTCACTCAGAATGGTTGGAAATCATTCGTAGAGCGTAAACGCAGAAGTGAGCTTGACTGCAAGACAGACAAGTCGAGCAGGTACGAAAGTAGGAGTTAGTGATCTTGCAATGCTGAATGGAAAGGTTGCAACTTAACGGACAAAAGCTACCCTGGGGATAACAGGCTGATCACACCCAAGCGTTCACAGCGACGGTGTGGTTTGGCACCTCGATGTCGGCTCGTCGCATCCTGGAGGTGGATAAGCTTCCAAGGGTTGGGCTGTTCGCCCATTAAAGCGGCACGCGAGCTGGGTTCAAAACGTCGTGAGACAGTTTGGTCCCTATCTATCGTGGGCGTTGGAAATTTGAAGAGAGCTGTCCTTAGTACGAGAGGACCGGGATGGACGTACCAATGGTGTACCAGTTAGGATGCCAGTCCTATAAGCTGGGTAGCTAAGTACGGAACGGATAAACGCTGAAAGCATCTAAGCGTGAAGCCTCCTCTAAGATAAGATTTCCCACAGAAATGGTAAGATCCCATATAGACCATGTGGTTGATAGGCCGGATGTAGAAGAGTGGTGACACTTGGAGCTGACCGGTACTAATAGATCGAGGACTTAACCTAAATTATTTTCGATTTAATTTTATCTAGTTTTGAAAGATTTGGTTTGGTGATAATTGCAAAGTGGAAACACCTGTTCCCATCCCGAACACAGAAGTTAAGCACTTTTACGCCGATGGTAGTATATGAGAGCATATGTGAGAGTAGGTAGTTGCCAAGCTAAATTTTCTAATATGTATTTATCTAATTGAAAGAGTGTAAAACTCTTTTTTTTTATGGTTCATAAATAAAGTGGTGTGTATACCAATTATAATCTTAATAAAAAACAGGTAGATTATGATATAAGTCTACCTGTTTTTTGCTGTACTTGGATCATTAGAAACCACTGCAGCATTATGGTCAATAAAAACAGCAACTAGCATTAAAAGCGTTTATATGGTAGTTATGGTGTAATTTGTGACGAATGAACATAAATGTATCACTAGCTTCATTATCTATCTATGAATAAAGAAAGTAGTAATATTTTATTGCATTTTATAACACACCCATAAAGTTTATAGCTAACACACCTCCAAGTTTTATACCTTCAAATCATTTTTTAAATTTTATACACGCTTTAATTTAAAGCTAACACACCCACACCCTTTAATTTAAAGCACCATTTTTATAGTGATCGTTATAGAAATGACATAACATTAACTACACATGATAGTAAGTATTGAATAAATTCGTAGGCGTCAGCATCTATATTACTTATTGTGAAGTGTTTTTTAATATTATAGGATGATTATAGATACAATAGTTATTGCTTGCTTAAATCATAGCGATTTTAATGTTGAAAGTTTGAACTTATTCTGTAATTATTTGTTTTGAAATTAGTTATTAATGCTACAGTGATATGAATTTATGATTATATAATTGCTTTTGCTTGATTCGATATAAGCGACAAAAAACGTTTAATCGAAGAAGAATGAATACAATAATGACTGTTTCACTTTAAAATCAATTCATACAAAGTCTTACATTGTTTAAAATAGATTCTCAAACGTAATAATATATTGTTATTAAATGCATAGTATTGATAGAAATATTATCAAGTAGTTTAAATGAAATTCAAAAAGTATCTGGCTATCAACATAAATATAACCAAAAATATTTTTAAATTTCTCTTGACTAGAGTGCTTACTAAGAGTATACTATTAAAGGCTTTGATAAAGCTATAGTTGATAAACCAAATACAAAGTTGTTAAAATAATTAAAATTGTTCTTGACAATATAGAGTGGTTTGTGGTAAACTATTTAGGCACTTATGACATTTCAAGTCAATGTGTTAAGGTCTTTGAAAACTGAACATATGACAATAAATAAACGAAATTATTAAACAGTTAATTCTAATTAAGAAATTAACATCAATTGAGCAAAAAGGTGAATTTCACCAAAATATATTTTTTGGAGAGTTCGATCCTGGCTCAGGATAAACGCTGGCGGCA
Organism: Firmicutes bacterium CAG:95; assembly: GCA_963615025.1. Lineage (GTDB taxonomy): Bacteria > Bacteroidota > Bacteroidia > Bacteroidales > Paludibacteraceae > Colicola. The sequence continues at coordinate 3,230 of CAVEFV010000164.1, forward strand.
TGCCTAATACATGCAAGTCGAACGGTCTAGCTTGCTAGACAGTGGCGAACGGGTGAGTAACACGTAGGTAATCCACCCTTAGGACGAGGATAGCTTCTGGAAACGGAAGGTAAAACTGGATAGTATATTCGAAGGCATCTTTGAATATTTAAAAGAGTAATCTACCTAGGGAAGAGCCTGCGGCGCATTAGCTAGTTGGTGAGGTAATGGCCCACCAAGGCGATGATGCGTAGCCGGACTGAGAGGTCGACCGGCCACATTGGGACTGAGACACGGCCCAGACTCCTACGGGAGGCAGCAGTAGGGAATTTTCGGCAATGGGCGGAAGCCTGACCGAGCAATGCCGCGTGAATGATGAAGTATTTCGGTATGTAAAATTCTTTTATTAGGGACGAAAAAACAAATTGACGGTACCTAATGAATAAGCTCCGGCTAACTACGTGCCAGCAGCCGCGGTAATACGTAGGGAGCGAGCGTTATCCGGATTTATTGGGCGTAAAGGGTGCGTAGGCGGCGCCATAAGTTAATTGTTAAAATGCGGGGCTCAACCCCGTATCGCAATTGATACTGTGGTGCTAGAGTATTGCAGAGGTAAGTGGAACTCCATGTGTAGCGGTAAAATGCGTAAATATATGGAAGAACACCAGTGGCGAAAGCGGCTTACTAGGCAAATACTGACGCTGAGGCACGAAAGCGTGGGGAGCAAACAGGATCAGATACCCTGGTAGTCCACGCCCTAAACGATGAGTACTAAGTGTTGGAGCAATTCAGCGCTGCAGTTAACGCAATAAGTACTCCGCCTGAGTAGTACGTACGCAAGTATGAAACTTAAAGGAATTGACGGGAGCCCGCACAAGCGGTGGAGCATGTTGTTTAATTCGTCGATACACGAAAAACCTTACCAGGTCTTGACATCCCTTGCAAAGCTATAGAGATATAGTGGAGGTTATCAGGGTGACAGGTGGTGCATGGTTGTCGTCAGCTCGTGTCGTGAGATGTTAGGTTAAGTCCTGCAACGAGCGCAACCCTTATTGCTAGTTACCATCATTAAGTTGGGGACTCTAGCGAGACTGCCATGGATAACATGGAGGAAGGTGGGGATGACGTCAAATCATCATGCCCTTTATGACCTGGGCTACAAACGTGCTACAATGGTTACGGACAAAGAGACGCAAACCTGCGAAGGCAAGCAAACCTCATAAAAGTAATCTCAGTTCGGATTGAAGTCTGCAACTCGACTTCATGAAGTTGGAATCGCTAGTAATCGCGGATCAGCATGCCGCGGTGAATACGTTCCCGGGCTTTGTACACACCGCCCGTCAAACCATAAGAGTCGGTAATACCCGAAGCCGGTGGCCTAACCGTAAGGAAGGAGCCGTCTAAGGTAGGGCTGATGATTGGGGTTAAGTCGTAACAAGGTATCCCTACGAGAACGTGGGGATGGATCACCTCCTTTCTAAGGAGAATAAATATTCTTAAATGTTTATTTATATAAGTCATGTTCAGTTTTGAGAGACCTTAAAATCTCTCAAGATTATTAGATCTTTGAAAAGTAGATAAAATTAGTCGAAAGAATTATTTGGATTACCAAAATTTAAAATTTAGGTTAAGGAAATAAGGGCACACAGTGGATGCCTAGGCACTAGAAGGCGATGAAGGACGTAACTAACGACGATACGCCACGGGGAGCTGTAAGTAAGCAATAATCCGTGGATTTCCGAATGAGGCAACTCGGTAGGTTGAAGACCTATCACACTTTTAAGTGAGCGATACCACCCGAATTGAAATATCTTAGTAGGGTGAGGAAAAGAAAGCAAGTTAGCGATTCTGTGAGTAGTGACGAGCGAAAGCGGAGGAACCCAAATTCACGACATTACGATTTTTGATAGATGAAATGCATGGGAAGGCATAGCGTAGAGGGTGAGACTCCTGTAGTCGAAATCAAATTGAAGTATAGTGAGAAAGAGTAAGGCGGAGCACGTGAAATTCCGTTTGAATATGTGAGGACCATCTCATAAGGTTAAATACTAGCTAGTGACCGATAGCGAACCAGTACTGTGAAGGAAAGGTGAAAAGAACCCCGGGAGGGGAGTGAAATAGAACCTGAAACTGTGTGCCTACAAGTAGTCAGAGGCCGTTAATGGCTGATGGCGTGCCTTTTGTAGAATGAACCGGCGAGTTACGGTATTTAGCAAGGTTAAGTCTAAAGGGACGGAGCCGAAGCGAAAGCGAGTTTGAATAGAGCGATAAGTTGAATGCTGTAGACCCGAAACCCGGCGAGCTAGCCATGAGCAGGTTGAAGTCTGTGTAAAAGCGGATGGAGGACCGAACTAGGGCCTGTTGAAAAAGGCTTTGATGACTTGTGGCTAGGGGCGAAAAACCAATCGAGCTGGGATATAGCTGGTTCTCCCCGAAATAACTTTAGGGCTAGCGTTGTGATTTATTTTGTGCAGGTAGAGCGCTGAATGGTAGATGGTCCCACCTCGGGATACTGACATCAATTAAACTCCGAATGGTACAAAGGTTATCACGGCAGTCAGACTGCGAGTGAGAAAATCCGTGGTCAAGAGGAAAAGAGTCCAGATCGCCAAATAAGGTCCCAAAATGTATGCTAAGTGGAGAAGGATGTAGAGACGCTTAAACAACTAGGAGGTTGGCTCAGAAGCAGCCATCCTTTAAAGAGTGCGTAATAGCTCACTAGTCGAGTATTTCCGCGCCGAAAATGTACCGGGGCTAGAGCATACTACCGAATTTGCGAATCACATGTTTACATGTGGTGGTAGGGGAGCGTTCCATACGGGGTGAAGCAGGATCGAGAGGACCTGTGGACTGTATGGAAGTGAGAATGCCGGTGTAAGTAACGAAAAGACAGGTGAGAATCCTGTCCGTCAAAAACTCAAGGTTTCCAGGGGAAGGTTCGTCCGCCCTGGGTTAGTCGGGACCTAAGGTGAGTCCGAGAGGAGTAGCCGATGGACAAAATGTTTATAATCATTTACTTGTATATAGACTGATGGAGTGACGGAGAAGGCTAGGATCTGATTCTTAGTGGATTGAATTCGAGATAACGAGTTTCGCCTTATAGTTAAATGCGTAAGGCTTATGATAAGTTATGTTAGGTAAAAGATTACGATGTCATACTTCCAAGAAAAGCTTCTAGGGTTAATCTATATACAACCCGTACCGTAAACCGACACAGGTGAGTAGGAAGAGAATTCTAAGACGCGCGAGAAAACCCTTGTTAAGGAACTCTGCAAAATGGCCCTGTAACTTCGGAATAAAGGGAACTCATTTAACAGTGAGTCACAGAAAAGAAGCCCAAGCAACTGTTTAACAAAAACACAGGTTTATGCAAAATCGTAAGATGAAGTATATGAGCTGACACCTGCCCGGTGCTGGAAGGTTAAGAGGAGAGGTTAGAAGCAATTCGAAGCTTTGAATTGAAGCCCCAGTAAACGGCGGCCGTAACTATAACGGTCCTAAGGTAGCGAAATTCCTTGTCAGGCAAGTTCTGACCTGCACGAAAGGTGTAATGTCTTTGGGCACTGTCTCAACAGGGGGCTCGGTGAAATCATACTACCGGTGAAAATGCCGGTTACCCGCGACTAGACGGAAAGACCCCATGGAGCTTTACTGTAGCTTAATATTGATGATTGGTATTTGATGTACAGGATAGGTGGGAGACTAGGAAGCTAGGACGTTAGTCTTGGTGGAGTCGTTGTTGGGATACCACCCTTTAAATACTGATTGTCTAACTAGTGGTAGTGGATACCAAAGGACAGTGTTAGGTGGGCAGTTTGACTGGGGCGGTCGCCTCCTAAA
>CAVEFV010000165.1:0-6846 GCA_963615025.1 Firmicutes bacterium CAG:95
AAAGTTGTGCCTTATTGTTTGTTTCATCACCTTTGAGAGTGATGGATTCAACACTAGTCATTTGTGTTTTGAGCGCATTGATATCGTTGGTGTTGGTGTTGATTGCGCTATGGTCATCGGCCTGGGCTGCTGCGAGGTTCTTGATATCGAGCCTGTTCTGCTCGACCTGTTCGGGAAGGTTCAGGACCTTCTCGCCGTCAATGAATATTGCCATCTTCATTTTCTCCTTTCTTGATATTGGTCTTCAGGTCTTCGAGCTTCTGCTCGATCTTGTCGAGGTCGCTCTGATTGACCTGCTTGTTCTGCTTGATCGACATGATGGTCGAGATGATCGTCACCATAAGAGACACAACTGCGATTGCGATATAGGTGAGCTGCTGAACTTCCGCGATTGAGATGAGAGCCATCCCAACGGAAGTAAGTGTAATTGGGGTGCTATCCATCATAGTGTTATTCATTGTCCTCCATTCCATAGACATAGAGAGGGTCGGACGGCATGAGGACCGGATTGAAGAGGACCTTGAATCTCGCCAGGAACTCATTCGTTCCGTTCGATTTCGCGGCCTCGTCCATCAGCTCCAATGCCTCCATCCTGCTCTTTCTATACTTTGTCGTATTCTGATCGTCGACGTATTCCAATTCCTCATTGGTCGGCTTGTTCTGGGGATTCCTTGCATGGTTGCCCAAGACAGTGGTCCCCTTCTTCGCCTCGTCCTCCGTGAGGGCATTCAGGCTCGTGCGCACGCTCATTCTGCGTACCCACTGGGGCCCGTATTCCCACAGGATTGAGAACAGCTTCATCTTCCATCTTGCTTCGTTCGTATAGCCTGTCGTCACACAGTCTCCGTATCTTGCCGTCAGAAGATAGAATACTTTCTTCGTGGAATCCTCATCGATTTCCTGGGTGAATCCATAAGCATTGCTCTCCTTGTAGAAGGTATCGGCATCATTGTAGATTTCACTGAACGTCTTTTCGTTCGTTTCCCGAAGCATTGCCATTTCCGCTTCCTCCTTCGCTTTCATCTATCATACCCGAATTCTGCACGTTCATCAATGCCGGATTGATTTCGACATACCAATCAGTCCCGTAGATGGAATTCCAGATATCGAACGCGCTCTGAATCTGATTGAGAGAGTCAATCAATGGGAGAGAATTCGTCATGCTCGTGTTCGTCTGGGCTTCATTGACGTAGGCCTTCTTGTCGAACATGGCGGCATTGTCGACGCCTAGGCATTGCTTCCGGTAGTTGTCCAATCCCTGTATGGCGAGCATGTAGTCCTGGACATGGAGAACGCCTGCGTTCGTCAGTTCCTGGATATCCATCCTTGAGAGAAGAGGGACATAAGGTGATCCATTCAATGCGGCATTGTCGATTGCGTTCGACAGTGCGACGACGCTTGAGGCGGCATCCGGGTCATTGACCTTGATTCCCCTCGCTCCGCTTCCGGTGAGAAGGGAAGTCCTCATATATTGGAAGACATCCGACTCGAGGCGGAGAACGGCATCATTCACTTTGGCGCGCGGAATATTGACGTTCGAGTTCTGTTGGGTGTAGTCGCGCACCAACACGCACGCGTTGTCGAAGATATCGTCCGTGAGGTCTTCCTCGGGAACGACATCGTAGATGACCGTTTTCTTGTATCCGGCCATGATTTCACGGAGAGCCTTCTCCCTTGCCTTGTCCGCTTCGCTCTTGCTGGAGTCATCCGTATTGCTTCCCTGAGTGAGGGGAACGGGATGGATTGCGCGAGGCCGGTTGTAGAAGTCGAGACCGCCGTCATAGGAATACGGCATGAGATAAGGCTGACCTTCCAATACCATCAAGGCGAGATTCGGGTGATAGTACATGAGGCGGAAGAATTCCATCGAAGACATGTTCAGTCCGGGAGTATGGACGACAAGGCGGTTCACGTATTCCTGTTCGTCCTTGATTCTCAATTGCTTGAGGATATCTCCGCGGATGACTCGGTCTCCGGGTTCGGTGAACTTGACAGGGAGCATTGTCTTCGGGTCCAAACCCATGGCTTTGATTGCTTCGATATTCGGAAGCTTTGCATTATTTGCCATTCGCATTTCCTCCCTTGCCAACATTCAGCCCTTCCGTCAATTCCTGTTTCCTGGAAGAGGGGCGATTGCCGATGCCGAATTTGTTTCTCGAGTCGACAATCTCGAGTCCCTTCGTGAGGATCCTCTTCCGGTTCAGGTCCTGTATCTGATTGATGAGAGGGACGCGGTCCGGAAGATTCAGCGTCATCGTCGTGCCGATGGCGGCTTTCGCCATCGTGTCGACAGTCGAGGTGAGTTCATTCTGTATTCTGCCCATGTTTTAACTCCTTTCTATGTAGATGCCATCCGCAAGCAATTGGCTGATGGCTCCGTATATCTGATCGTTTCCTGCTTCAAAGCGGAGAAACTCGGCTGACACATACAATTCCCCGGTTCCGTTGTCAATCTGTTCCCCAAGAGTCGATATCTGATTGATTTCGACGCCGTTCCATTGGATGGATTTCGTCAGCTGGATTCCTTCCTCATCGGAGCAGGAATAGATTTCAAGCACCGGATAGACTCGATACATGGCATCGAACGAGGAGGAACGGGAAAGCGTATCCGGAAGAGCTGCGATATTGCCTAGCTGATATTGGTATTGGGCAATCGAGGCGGACCTTTCATCCGTGCGCAGCGACTTGTTCAGTTCCCTGATCTGATTGTTGATTGCAAGGTCGGCGATTCCGCCTCCGACGGCTGTCAATCCTCCGACTGCGGCTCCGACGACTGCGCCGGGTGCGCCTCCGACCATGGCGCCGGTCATTGCGCCGCCTGCTCCGCCCCTCAGTCCCCCGGTGAATATGCTGAGCGTATCCATTGCCTGATTGTATTGGTCCATCTTGAGGGATACGGAATTCCTGAGGTCGAGGGATTGCATCTGGCGGTTGAAGATGAGGTCATAATTGCGGTTGCTCAGCTGATAGTTCCGATATGATTCCGTCACCTGTTCGATGGAGAAGTCGCCTTTGAGGATAAGTCCTCTAGGGTCATTGAAGTTGCTTCCATACATTTTTCCGAACAATGGCTGAATCCTCACGAATGGATTGTATGGCTTCAATGTCATATCAATGTTATATCCGTAGAAACCGCCGTTGTTGACCGCACTGAATTCGAAGGTGCTGTTCCAGTTCGGGCCGCATAGGCGATAGAACGTCTTCTCATTCTCAATGCGATTGTTGAGGTAATTGTTCGACAGAGTCGCGATTGTCTTGTAGACTGTGCGGCTTGCGTTCTGACCCGTGAGATTGATCCATGCGACATGAGAGGCAAGGTTTCCGCTCTCGTCCGTGACGGCCGTATCAATGACCTGATTGGCGCTCGTATTGTCAACGGAGACCTGGCTTCCGCCTGACTTCGTTGTCGTATCCTCGCTTGTCGTGCTTGTCTCGACTGTCTCATTCTTGAAGGTCGTCTTCGTGGCCTTGCCTGTGACCTTTGTCAGAAGGTTATAATAATTGTCCTTGTACAAGTCGCTGACATCGGAGGCGAATGGGCCGTAAGGAAGCCACTGGATATCGTAGACACTGTCTCCCATGGCTGTCTTAAGGGCTTGGACAAAGTTGATCGTCTCGGCATAGGAAGTGAAGAGGGTAAGCGTCGATTTGCCCGTTCCGTCCTGATTGAGGACATTGGTCGTGACATTGCATTCGATTGGGAATGCCATGATATCATAGAGGCAGTCAATTGTTGTCGCCCTATTGTTTATCCATGCAATCGGAACGCGATAATAGAAATCGGTTGTATTGCTGACGGGCGTGAACGTGATATTGTAGGCCTTGCCGACAATATTGAAATTGAGGGCTTCATTTCCGTTGAGAGTCCAGCCAAAGGCATCCGCCATGGCTTTCGCCTGGTCCTCGGTTCCGACGATCGTGTACTTGCCTTCGCGGCTTGGATACTCGGCCACATTGACTGTGTATAGCTTGCCATCCGTGTCGGCAACAACCTGGCCATTCAGTCCGACAAGGGCATTATAGGAACTATTGATGATATAGTCGCCTTTTCCCTTGCAATACGTGAGATATTCATCATAATGCTTTCTCACATATTCATAGACGGACTGAGTCGTAGGGAATCCGTCATTCATGTTGAAGAATGGGGCGGTCTCATTGAAATCATTCGGTGCCTCGGTACAGGAAGAGCTATTTGCCGTATATAATCTTTTCTCGGTTGTCGAGAATGGGAAAATGCCGGATATGCGCCGACCGCGGAAATAGGCTTCAAGCTCGTTCATGACGATGAGAGGCTTTGATAGGTCGCTCATCATGGCGCTTGTCAATGTGACCGTATTGTTCCATGCGTTGGACGTTTTCGGAATCATGAAATAGCCGCTTGAGGAAATCATCTGCGCATTCTTCGCAAGATAGACGTAGATCCATCCTTTTCCTGCGCCTTCCTCAAGGACAATCTCGCCCTTCTTGATTTGGGATAGGTTCATCGTCTTCTTGTATTGCGCCAATTGGGTCACGCTTGTTATCTGATTGGCTCGCTTGATGATGGCAGGGCTATCGATGATATCGGAATTGAAGTCCGTGAAGACGTCGCGAATCAAGGAATACACATATTGCCCCTCACACGGCTTCGATATGCCTGTGATGAACCAATGTGTGCCATAGGTCACATTGAGGAGATAATTCATGTACGTATAGTTGTCGTCATTGTATGTGGATTCGTTGTAATCGACATTGATGGTGATGGAGCAGGAAAGAGGATTCTCATTCTCGAAATTGACATTCTCCCTCATGATGGAGAGGCTCGACTGAGACTGAAGATCGCTCAAGGAGGTATTCAATGTATACAATTTGTTCGCATACATGTATTTGCCCCGATTGAATAGCCAAATTGTTGATAACATTATCATTCTCCTTTATTTATTGAAATTATACCATAAAAGCCCTACTTAGATGAGTAGGGCCTTAAGGAATTATTAAATGACTGGAATTTATTGGCGTTTAGGCCTTTCTCAAAGTGATGAAAGGATAAGCTTTGAGCAATTCCAGTGTATTGTATCCCCAGATAAGATATCTGTTGATTGTGAGCGAGCGAGAATTGCTGAACTCGGTGCCTGCCTCGAATGCGGAGAGCATCGGAGGAAGCTTCACGTAGATCTTGCAGATGATGGAATCATCGACCGTGTAGGAATTGCCTGCATCGGCTGTCTTGGAGGTAGGGACCAATTCGCCGGCGAAGAGAGTCTTCTTTCCCTCTTCATCCTGTGCGGTCTCGGTGAGATAGCGGATGGTCTTGCCGTCGCCTGTCTTCGAAGCCGAATTGACTTTTCCGAAATAGGAGTACTTGAGTTCCTCTCCTTCGGCAATCAAGCCTTCCTTATGGAAGATGGCCGGAAGGTCGACAAGAGTCATCTTTCCGAGATAGGCGGAGTTCCAGATAATCTTGATCTGAGACTTGTCGAAGATGGTCGCCTGTCCGTATGCGTTGTAGATTCTGGACAAGTCGGCCAATTCGACCTTGATATCATGGATCTTCTGAGCAATGAGTTTGACTTCCTTCTCATCGGAGGTGCCAGATGGAATGGAGACGGTCTCCGTTTCCTGTTCGGAAGTGCCGATGAAGGCATTGTAAGTCGTGAATTCATGGATTCTCTTGGTCTTGGAGAGCAAGGAAGACATCTGCTCGGTGAATTCACCGAAGATTCCCTCATCGCTCCATGCACGCTTGGAAAGATAATAATCCAATGTGAGCCACACAATGCGGAACTTGTTGATGGTCAAGGACTGGACCTTTGGAGCGTCAGGACGCTTGATGGCAAGCAAGTTCGCCGCTTCATCATCTCCAAGCCACTCGGAGGTTCCGGTGACATCATAGGCATAATACAGCTTTGTGTCTCCGTAAAGTCCTGCATCGGATTTTGCGGAGTCGACCAACGACGTGTGAACATTGATTCTATCCGAGAAGATATCCTGGGAGAGGATCATGTTGTAGAGTGCGGAGTAGATTTCATTCTTGTTTAATGTACCGACAAATTCACCCATATTTTATTTTGGCAATTTCTTTTCAGGGAATCTTCCTGGGCAGATATTGGCCATGTAGGAATCAAACGCCTTTGGGTCTCCATTGGCTGCCTCGATGGCATCCTTGAAGGCTGCGTTGACTCTATCGGCCGTATCACGCTCATTCGCTGTTACATTGACGTTGCGTCCCTTTGGCAGAAATATGCTTTCTCCTTTGTTTTCTCTGTACCAATCATCCATTTCGACCACTTTTTTTGCATAATCGAGGTTGGTCGGTTTGGTTTTCACAACGTCAGCGAATTCCTTCGCAAGCTGTTCTTCAGTCTTGATGATCTTCACAACAGGTTTTTCATCTTCGGGCTTCTTCTTCTCTTCACCATCGCCCTCGGCAGGGTTGTTGTTGATGAAGTTGTTGACAAGTTTGGCCTTGTCTTCGCGAAGCTTCATGTTTTCCTTTAGTGCCTCATCATAACGCTTCTTAAGTTCGATTACAGAGTCCACATCTGTGCTTGCACCAGGTGCGGTCTCTTTTACGCCTTCATGTTTCTGTTCATCCATTTAATGTTCCTCCTAAATAGACGATCGTGGGGTTGCTCTACTTTGGCCAACCACAACTTAGGTAATTGTAATGTAAGCCGTACCTCTTCGGTCCCAATCGACAATACAAATTGTTGGAAACGATATAAAGTAGTAACTCTGATCACCCTATTATATCACAAAATGAGAGATTGCAAACTATTTTGGCAAAGATTGCATAAATGGGGTGGCTTATTGTGATTCGATATAATAGGCTATAGGGTGGTTTTAAAGCTAGGGATACTTCAATCC
>CAVEFV010000166.1:0-6747 GCA_963615025.1 Firmicutes bacterium CAG:95
CGGAATCCTACATACGTTTTAGCCTGATTTTCTCGATGAAATCGGGCTTTTTCAATGCCTTTTTTATTTACATTTTATATTGAAAATGGTAAAATAGTTGTAGCCAAAATTATGAAAGAAAACAAGATAATCGACTATTCATCGCTCACAAAAGAGGAACTGATTTCTTTGATCATGCAGTCGAAAAAGGAAACAGAATCCATATCCCAGAAACTCGGTTCCGTCACCGAGAAGCTTGATTCCGTCACCGAGAAGCTTGATTCCGTCACGAAGGAAAGGGATGAATTCAAGAAGCTTTACGATGAGATGAAGGCCAAATACGAAGAGGAGGTACTGCTCGTCAAGAAGGCGAACATCGAGAGATTCGTCACGCATTCCGACAATGTCTGTCTGACAGCCCAGGAGAGGAAGGCCTATTCCAGGAAGAAGCTCCCATCCACCGAGGATGACCAGTTCAGGGAAAAGGCGAGGCCGAAGAGAACATACACCATCCAGGAACTCGCTGCCCTCGCAGAAGGGAACAGCGTCGTTTTGAATGACAATCTTTTCCAGCTCAGGGCGGAACATCCCGACTGGGACTTCGTGAAGATCGGAGAGGATGTCTCCTACATCATCGAGAGAGTCAAGGCACACATCGTCGTCCACAAGGTCGTCACGCCGAAATACAAGGCGAAGCAGGACCGGAATCATATCTATCAGGCGCTGTCCTCAGCCCCGATTTCCCACAGCTACATAGGGCCCGGCCTTCTTGCGGACATGTGCACTGCAAAGTTCCAGTTCGGAATGCCTGTCTATCGCTATTATCAGTGGCTTAAGGGCTGCGGCTTTGAGATTCCGATGAGAACCATCTACGGCTACCTCATGAAGGCGGCCAAGGTTTTGGAACCAATCTACGGCGAAATCGAGGATGTGATAAGGGAGGGAAAGCAGAAATACATCGGAATCGACGAGACCTACCTGAAGGTCGTCGACGAGATCGGAGACGAGAGGGAGCACTGCTACGTCTATGTCCTCCAGTGCGAATCCGATGGAAGGAAGATACGCTTCTTCCACTATACCGGCTCGAGGTCGTCCGAATATGTGAAGAAGCTCCTGATCGGATACGGCGGAGCAGTCCTCGTCGACGGCTACAGCGGATACGACGACATGCCGGAAGGAATAAAGAAGCAGAGATGCATGTGCCACCTGAGAAGGAAATTCGCAGACATCGCAAAGACGGTCCCCGACGGCAGAAAGAAGGATTCCATCGCCTACCAGATCGTCAGGAAGATCGACAGGATCTTCGCCCTCGAGAAATCGATCAGGGAAAGGGACCTCTCCCCGGTCGATGTCCTCGCCGAGAGGAATTCCCCGGAATACCTTGCGGAGGTCGATGCGTTCAGGGAATGCATCGCCAACGTGACCTATGCCAAGGACTCATCCCTCGGGGATGCAATCCGATACTACCTCAACGGAGGGGATGACTTCTTCACCTTTTTGGAATGCGGCGATATTCCGATAGACAACAACTCGACGGAGCAATGTTGCAAGTCGTTCGCGACAAACAGAAGAGGCTTCCTCTTCTGCAAATCCGTGGAAGGGGCCAAGGCTGCATCCATGCTGACGACCGTCATCAAGACGGCTGCGGCGAACGGACTGTATCCGGATGAATATCTGGCCTATGTCTTCTCACATCTCTCTGATGGAAATAAGAAGGATCTTCTTCCCTGGTCGGAGGAGATCAGGAACAATCCGAAGATCCGGATCGACAAAAAATGAGTCAAATTTGACACGACACCATGTCAAATTTGACCCAAGCTGAACGGCACTCCCTGAAAAGAGGCCGTTTTTTGTTGAATTCCTTTAAATTTTTGGAGAGGGAAATTGAGCGATGTCACAAGAAATTTACGTTTCTTGTAGTAAATAAAAATTAAGTCTAATTGAAATCGTTGTAAGAATATATTGAAGTTTTTTGTTATTCACAAGGCAATTTATCATCTTGTTCTTTAAAGTGAATTTTTTCAGTTCCTGCTTCAATAGCAGTTTCATAATACCAGCATTTATGATTTATAAAATCTAAAGTTTCCTGTAATTCGGCAATTTGTGCTTCAACTGTGCGCTTCCTTTCCAAAAACATTTCATATCGCTCTTTTAACGAATCATCACCCATTTGTGCCCATTTTGAAAATTGTTTTATATCCTTTATGGGCATACCTGTTTTTTTCAGACATTCAATTACGTGCAGCATTGCTATGTCAGCATCGGAAAAAATGCGATAGCCGGACTCCTTGCGTTCCATAAATGGGAGTAGTCCCTGCTTATCATAGTAGCGCAATGTTGTCGGTGTTACATTCATAATTTCGGCTGCTTGTTTGATTGTATACGGCATATAAAAACCTCCTGAAAAATTTTAAAATTTGTACATTGACTTTAACCTCAAGGTTAATGTTACACTTGTATTAAAGAAAAGTCAAGACTGTAGTTTAAGTGTTTTTTTAGGAGGAATTACATATGCGTACATCTAAAGTAGTAGTTATTACAGGTGCGTCAAGCGGAATTGGAGAAGCGACAGCACGCCTTCTCGCAAAACAAGGAAACAAAGTAGTTCTTGGAGCAAGACGGGAAGAGAAACTCAAGAAAATCGTGTCGGAAATAAACGCAGACGGTGCAGAAGCGGTTTACTGTATTACCGATGTCACAAAAGTAAGCGATCAGGAAACATTGGCTCAAAAAGCAATTGAAGCCTTCGGTAGAATTGATGTGTGGATAAACAATGCAGGACTTATGCCTTTATCTTTATTGTCTGAAGATAAGGTTGAAGACTGGGATATATGTGTGGATGTCAACCTGAAAGGTGTTCTTTACGGAATTCATGCGTGCCTTGGAATTATGCGTGAACAAAAAAGCGGACATATCATCAATATAGGCTCGCTATCTTCGCATCAGACTGGTCTGACCTGCGGAGTTTATGCGGCAACAAAGTTTGGCGTCAGAGCAATCAGTGAAACTCTCCGTGAGGAAGAGGCAGCCGCAAAAACAGGAATTCGTGTGACCATGCTGGCACCGGGAATGATTGCAACCGAATTGCCGCAGTCGTTGACCACACAGGCAGGTCGTGATGGTATGCAGGCTGCATACAATGCGCTTGCCATTCCTGCCGAAACCGTTGCCGAAAGCATAGCTTTTGCGATAAATATACCTGAAAATACAGGAATTAACGAGATTATCATTCGTCCTACAGCTCAGCAACTGTAATTATGAGAGAGAAATTAAGAGGTAATTATTATGAATAACAAATATGTTGTTGTTACAGGAGCAAGCTCAGGTATCGGATATGAAACGGCAAAAGCTTTTGCAAATCGAGGAAAAAATCTAATCATATGTGCTCGCCGAACCGAACGACTTTTGCAGTTAAAAGAAGAAATACAGAAAGAACACCCCGATACGGATGTTGTTGTAAAAACGGTTGATCTCTCGGATGAGAACGCTGCGGTGGATTTTTACCGTTCCCTGAGCGGATACAATATTGAGGTGTTCGTAAATAACGCAGGCTTGGGAAATGACGGCGATATTACTAATCCTGATTTAGAACATAATACTCGTATGATTCATGTAAATGTGAATGCGCTGGCACTTTTGTCCATGCTGTATGTTGCCGATTATAAAGATAAGGAAGGTGCACAGCTTATTAATGTTGCATCTTCTGCCGGATATACTATGTTCCCCGGATGTACTCTCTATGGAGCAACCAAGTTTTTCGCAAGTTCCTTAACGGAAGGCATTGATATGGAAATGCAGTCGGGCGGACACAAGCTTCGTGCAAAAGTGTTGGCTCCCTGTGCTACGGAAACCGAATTTGAGCAGTCGGCACACGAATCCGATGAAAAAGTCGAATACGCCGAGAAATTTCATCGCTTTCATACTGCTAAGCAAATGGCAGGATTCTTGCTTGATCTTTATGACGGAGATAAAACAGTCGGGAAAATCAACTTTGTAACTTTCGGCATTAAATTGACGAATGCCAAGCATCCTGCGTTGAAGATAAAGAGGTGGCATTTATGACACATAGAATCCTTATGTGCATTTTGTTGGTTTTGTTGTTAACACTTGCAGGATGCAGTATTAGCGACACAAAAAATCAAAGCATTGAAAATTCTGCATCAAATTCGACGGAAACAACAGTCGGACAAGAAGCAAGTCCTGATACGGATACAAAAATGACAATGAAAAATATTTCACTTGGCGAAGTGCCAAATCAATATTACGACGAAGCTGAGCAACAAGGCACATTGGAAAAATTTACATACGATACGAAAGATTATGCTGGAAATGGCAATGATATTCAAAGCCAGGCAACTGTTTATTTGCCTTACGGATATAACCAAGACGATACGGATGCAAAATATAACATTCTATATCTTCAGCATGGTGCTTACGGAAATGAACGCACGTGGATGTATGAATACGGGGACAGCTTCAAGAACATGATCGACCACATGATTGAGGACAAGCTGATCCCGCCGCTGATCATCGTCATGCCTTATCTGCCCTCCGGGAATGAATGGTATCACGACACAACTCCGATTTTTTACTCAGGAGAAATCCGAAATGACTTGATGCCTGCCGTTGAGGCATACTATCACACATATGCTGAGAATACCTCTGATGAGGGCTTTGAAGCATCCCGTTCCCACAGAGCCTTTGGCGGCTTTTCTGCCGGCGGCACAACAACTTGGCGTGTCTTTTTGGATGGTATGGACAGATTTGAGTATTTTTTGCCAATGAGTGGCGGTCTGACACTGGGCGGTGACGGCTCAACCAATGTTGAGGACGCAACACTAATAGCCGATACAGCAGTAGCCTCTGGTTATGGTGAGCGTGAATACTATGTGTTTTCAGCAACAGGTACACGTGATGTTGCTTACCAGGGCTTGACGGCACAAATGAATTATATGAAAACTCTGACGAATGCTTTTGACTATACAGATGACGGATTTGCAGACGGTAATTTAATGTACTACACCGTCGGTGGAAATCGACACGATTATCAATACACTTGGGAATATGTTTATAATGGATTACAATGTTTGTTTTCATGGTATTAAAAGTTAAAACCAAATATATATTTTACCTGTATCTTGATTATAAAATTTGTATTCATAACAAATTCGTCTGTTAGTCTTAATGTAAAAAATGGTGAATTTATTTATATGCTTCTCTTAAATTTATCATCAGGTCTTAGGGTGTCCCTAACGAGAAAATTACCGTTTGGATAACCAAATGGTCTGCTCGCTACGACTGCGCAACAAAATTTTATAGGCAAAAAACTGGCACAGCCGATGGATTTTTATCTCCGTCAGCTGTGCCTTTTATCAATTGAAAATTACTTCTGCATTCACAATTTCTGTTGCTCGACTACGAATATTGTTCATTTTCTGTACCCACAACATCATATTTTCAGTTTTAAGTTTTTCCGTAATATGCTCCTGTTCGGCAAGCGATTTCACGGTATGTTCAAATAAAAATTTTGCTCTTTCTTCGACATCGGCAAGGTAATCGTAGAGCTTTTCACTCGTAAGAAGATTGTAATATCTAATCTTGTGATGTTCCTTAAGGAATCGTCTGTGGCGGTTTGCCCACACGCCTAAATGTATTTCTTTCTGCTCCTTAGTTCTTATGCAAGGGATAAGGTAATCGCCTTGCTGTTCATACTGCACATTCATAGTCAGCCCTCCTGATAGATAATTTTAAATTTCTTTTTCTTTGCTCCGATAAACTTCACAAGCACATCATCGACCGCATCGGGATATCTGTCCTGTGCTATAAGCTCGTTTCTCAGGTCATTCAGTGACTTGATGATTAAGCTGTATTCGTTATCGGTCAGTGCAAGGTGGTATTTGATATTATTCATCGTGAATCCCTCCTTGACTATATTCTACTCGGCTGGTTTTCAAATTGCGAATGTGCGGATTATCTAAACAAATCATGACCACCAGCTAAGCTGGTGGTTTGCTCTGCGGCTATAAGCCTGTGGTACTAGCCGGCTCTAAAGAGCCATTGAAGATTCGCCATGCGCATAGCTACCACAGGCAAGCCCTAAAGGGCTTTAACTTATGCCTTATTTACCGGCTCACCCGTAAACGGGTCGATGTATTCCTTCAGTGACATCTGATCATATTCCAGATCTTCCTGCATCTGATTTTTTACATACTCTTCAATTTTCTTTGCATTCTTACCTACTGTGTCGACATAATATCCTCTGCACCAGAAATGTCTATTTCCATACTTATACTTCAAATTTGCATGTCTATCGAATATCATCAAAGAACTCTTTCCTTTCAAATACCCCATTATTTCCGATACACTGTACTTCGGTGGTATACTCACAAACATATGAACATGATCTGGCATACACTCTGCTGCTATTATTTCTACACCTTTTCTTTTACATAATTCACTCAATATGTGACCTATATCTGCTCTTATTTGCTTGTATATAACCTTTCTTCTGAACTTTGGTGCAAATACTATATGATATTTGCATGTCCATTTTGTGTGTGATAAACTGTTGTTATCCATTCGGATACCTCCTTGCTATATTGAATTTGGTTGGCGAACCTTAAACTCATTATAACATGGAGGTTTTTTCTTGAAGCTAAAGCTTTCTGGGAACACACCTGCATAGCAGGTGGTTTATTTTTATTGCCGATACAAGAAAAAAGGCTCTGACCTTTTACAGTCAAAGCCTTAATCGCCTCTTTACTATGC
>CAVEFV010000167.1:0-6169 GCA_963615025.1 Firmicutes bacterium CAG:95
CAAAGCGCCATTTTGGTAAGCCGTGCCGTTTTCCACGGCAAAGTTTGTCAAATCATAAGCAAGCCAATCCGTTTTAAAATCAGGCGTTTTTGGCGGATTTGCTTGGTATGCAGGGCGAACCATCTCCCGCTTTATGCCACTCACGCCGACTAAAACGCTGTGCATAAATTGCGAAAAGGTTACGTATTCTCCCGTCATGTGCTTACCCCAGTCCACAAAATCTTGGTGTCATAGCCGCCGTTATAACTTGTGCAAAGGTAGCCAACACCAATCGTTTCACCTGTTACATTATAAATAAGCGTGAATTTTGCATTCTGCGAGCTACCTGTTACATAGTGCATTTTCAGCAAAGTTTGGCTTTCAAAAGTGATTGTGCTTTTTCCACTTTCTGCATACTGCACGCTGATTTGTGAGACATCCAAATTCGTTTCAAATTTTTCTGCGTATTTATCAGTTTGCGAACTCAAAAGTAATTGTTGCGCAGGCAAGAAAAAGTAAAGTGCCTTCGGCGTGCCTTTTGCTTCTAGCACGGCAACCCTTGCGTCCAAATCACTTACCTTGGAATCAATTTGTGCCTTGGTATAAGCATTGTCGGGCGTAAAGTAACTGCTAACAGGCATCCCGTTTAGGTTGGTAATGTAGGCATTTGTAAAATAATTGCTATTGTCGCCAAGGCTATAAGCAATGGCGGATGTGCGAGGTTTTAACGTGTTGGCACTAACTTCAAACCCAGTCGTTGGCGCACTTTCAGGCACAATACTCATATACCCCGTTGTTGCGTCAAGCCTAAAATTCACGCCTTTGTCGCCCGCTTTCATAAGCAACAAATCGCCCGTGCCAGCCAGCACAATGTCAAGCTGTGCGTTCATTTGATTCGAACCATCGCACGCAAGCCGTTCATTATGCAACTCATCGTGCATGTCGTTGATTGCCGCCACAATGCTTGTGGTGATGTCGGTATTTAACGTCGCCAGCGAGCCTATTGTGCTTTCCAAATCCGTTTTAATTTGGCTTGCATACGCTTTTACAGAATTATCCCCCGCGCCCCGCGCCGCCGCCTCCGATTCAATCGCCGCTACATTTTGATTATCCGCATTTTCACGTGCGAGTTTTTCAGCAGATAACGCCGCCGTTAAATTGTTCACGGCGGTTTCACGCGTGCTTTCTTCCGTTGCGATTCTTGCCAAAATCTGCGTGTCTTGGTCTTTTGACCGACTGATTTCAGCCGTTAAAGTGGAAAAGTTAGAATCAATTTGTGCAACTTTCGCACTTGTAATGCCAGAGTTCAAGGCGTTCGTTTGCGCCGTGGTCAAGTCAAGTGTGCCGCCGCCACTGCTAAATTCTTGGAAAAATACCCACACCGCGCCGTCAAAATTGTAACGCACATCATTATTATTATGCGTCGCATCCTTTTTCACGACTGCATAATCGTTCACCGCAGGTGTGGTAGGCTCGCCGAGAGAATACCACGGCCCCGCAGAAAGTGCCGTTAAAGAATCAAAGCCAGCGCCGTTAGCGTCCGCGCTGATTGCACGCGCCGTGCCTTTTTTGACCAAGTCTTCAACATACGCCTTGTCTGCCAGCTGATTATCCGCCGTTGCCGCCGTTGGAATTACATTATCAATTTCAGTGATTTGCGCTTGCAAAGCGTTGTCTTTTGCAGTTAGTTGCGAGCTCACCGCCGTTACATTTGCAACTAGCTCATCATAACGTGCATTTATGTTATTTGCCGTGGTGGTAAGGCTTGTCTGCATTGCCGTCAAACTAGATTCCATCGTGTTGGACGATTCGGTTAACTTGCTTTGCATTGTGGTGATTTGGCTTTGCAAATCAGCACTTGTGGCTAAAACCGAATCTTGCAAAGCCTTTTGTTCTTCCTTCCTTTGCGCAATGGCATTATTCAAATCCGCCGTGCTTACCTTTTCATTTAATTGCTTTTTAAGGTTGGTATTGTTTGTATAATCAGCTTCCAATTCGCTTTTATCCACTTTTAAAGACAAAAGCGCATTTGTCTCCGCCTTATGATACAAATCCGTGGATAACGCTTCGTGCAGGGCATCGGCTTGTTCCTTGGTATAAACGTCATTTATCTCCGCTTTGCTACCAAGTTCGGGGATGGTCGCATAATTAGCTAAAACCGAATTATCCGCTTTTTTAGCCAGCAGGGCATCGGCCTCCGCCTTGGTATAAGCGTCCGTAACACCGCCACTTGACTGCGTCTCCCAGCCATCAGGAATCAAATAACCATTCGTTGCGCTTGTATTTCTTTCGGTGTCGGTATTTGCCATAATCATACCCCTTCTAACTTGCAGACTGCATTATAAAAGCCCGCGCCATAATTCGCCCAGTCTTTAACCGATTCCACGGCATACCTTTTGCCGTTCCACAAAATCACGTCAAACCCCGCCCGCAATTCTTTACCCAACCAAACCTGAATATAATCGGTCGGATTTGCGCCTTGCGGTAAAAGGTTTTCAACATTATCCGTCGCAGGTTGCACAATACCTGTGCAATTCTCTGCGGACTCGGTGATTTCATTTTCGCCGAATCGGTTTACAGAATAAACTTGCCTTATTAAAGTAAAACCATCACAAAAATCTGCGTCGGTTAAAAGCTCGGTTACGTCCAAAAGCGCCATTTTAGCCACGCCTCCGAACGTCAAAATCAATACTATTCAATAACTGCCCTGTTTCAATAAGTGGCTTTTCGCCTAAAAAGCCCTTTGCTTTGCGCCGTGCCAGCGTGCTAGCTTTTAACGGCGTGAAATTATTTGAATTTTTGATAAATGCCTTCACCACGCTTTGTGCAAAAAGCCCAGCCTTTGTATAAGCATTTTCTGCACTCAAATTACCATTGCAAAAATCCACGGCGGCGGCACGTAAAACCTCCGATAATTCTGCCTTTTTATCATTTAAGCTAACTTGCAAAAACGGACGCGGCGGAATGTTACGCGCAGGCGAGCCGTTTTCGTGCAGGCGTGCAAGCGCCGCATTGCTTTCACCGATTTCACGCCCGAGCGTCGCAGTCTTTTCAGGCACACCTACTACCACGTGCAACGACCGCAATTCCTTAAATTCCTTGCGTTTTTGCAAAGTTTTATCAGCAGTTACCGTGATTTTCGGCGCGCTCATAATTGAATAACACCTTGGCAAAGCATTGCGCACAATTCTAAATAAGCCCTGCCATACGCAGTCAAAATCAAATCGCCTTCACTCCAATCGCCATTATCACTTGCAGTGGCATACGTTATTGAAGCTCCGCCGACCGATTTGCTTTGCACCTGCCCAGCAGTCTTACCATAATTGCCGCTTTGCGCCGCCTTTTGTGTGGATAACCAAATGCTCAATTTGTGTGCAGTTAGCAAAAATAAGGCTTCCTTATAAACATTGCCAAACCTTTCTTCACTGCACAATTTTTGCGCAAGATTCATCCAAAAATAAACGACCGATTGCGGAAAAACGGACTCGTCCGCAAATTCACTGAACACTAACCGAAATTCCGCAATCAAATCATCCATTTTCAACTCGCCGTTTTTGTGGATTTTGTCGTTTTCTTGGTAGTAGCCGTGCTTTCCACAGCGGATTCTGCCGCCGTGGCTTGCACAGCCGCAGGCTCAACCAAAACTTCTAAAATGCCCATTTGTTTAAGCCCAGCAAAAAACCAATGCGCAACAAACGACTCATCCGCCCATTTGTCATCCAATTCCACTTTGCGATTCTTAAAAGCATAAGTCCGCTTTTTAGTGTCAGGGTCGACAAATTGACGGCTAGCATTGCAACGAATCAACATTGCATTCTCCCTTCGTTAAATGCCATCCACGTAAAGTGCGGTTTCAGGGTAGACAAATTCCACTTCGCCAAAAGCCCAAATATACGGCGCAATGAAATTGATGCCTTTGTGATACGGCGTTTCACGGCGAATCGGCACAAGCGGAAAACGAACCTTGTCTTCTTCGTTCGTATAAACGACCATTCTGTCTTTCGCCGCGCCTGTCGTGCCACCCAAATCGGTTAGCCATTTGACAGGTTGCACGTCAAGCTTAGTGCCATTCACACGCAGAGAAATGCTGTTTTCTTCAACATATTTCAAAATGCTGTCGGTTGCCGCATCCCCCGCCTTTTTACCAGCAATGAGCGCAAATTGCGCGGGCGGTAAAAGCAATTTATTCGGGCAGGAAGAATACCCCGTCGCCTTCCACGCGGTTTCAATAGCGCCATTGATTTCAGCTAAAATCTCGTCCGCAGTTGAAGTCGACCACGTTTTAGTGGCATTGCTTACCGTAACATCAGCACAATTCAACAAACCCGTGCAGGTTGCCGCAAGCTCTTTGCAACCGACATACACCATTTGGTCAGTCGCCATTTGATAGCTTACGTTTAACGCATTGAATTTTTGCGTGTCGATAGAATTACCCAAAAGTTGCGAGCGTTCAAGTTCAATACTTGAATAAGCAAGCTCTCTGCCCAGCAAGCGCATCGGCAACACCACGCGCTCGCCATCCACGCTCACGCCTTCCAAATCGGTTGCATTTGCACTAATAAAAGGCAAACCACCAACACTTTGCGTGCCATTCGCGCCATAATTCACGCGCACAAAAGACGTGGAATCATTGCCAAAATTCACACCCGACCGCAATTTAATATCACGCCCCCACGTAACGTTATACAAGGGCTCGTATAATTTCGGGTCAAGCGCATCCAGCTGACTTACCAAGTAAGCAAGCGTGCCATCAAAAGTTTTTGCCATTTTCAAATTCCTTTCAAATCTTAAAGAATACGGATTTCAGCAAGATTGCCATCCGACTTGCCATCCACAGCCCACACCGCATTTGGAAATTCGGTATTGGACGTGCTAGTCGCAGAATAACCACCTGTGGCAGTCAAATACACCTTGGCACCACGCACCGGGTCCCCCGCCGCAACGGTTACGGTTACATAGCCGTGAACCAAAATCCCAGCCATACCGTCATAGTCGGGCGATTCGGGCGCAATGCGCGTCACCACGCCATACGGCGTGCCAGTGCCAGCGAATTTTTTAAACGTGCCAGACGTAGAATCATACGTCACGGCATCGCCAGCAATTACGCCATCAGCAAGTTTGCCAGCTTCAATTACGGCACTTTCACGCCGCGTGATTTCGCCCGCAGGTAACGCAGGCACGGTTTTTAAGTATGCAGTCATTTTCTACTTTCCTTTGAAAAATTGAAAATTCAATTCGTTTAGTCTTTCAGGTGTCATCACACCAAAAGGCTTCACGTCCTTCGGTTGCACGTCAAATGCTGAACGGCGCTTTGCTTTTAACAATTCCGCCGCCGCAACAAATAAAGTGCCGTCATCTTTTGCAGAGTCAAACGAACGCCCGCGCAAAAGTGAATCAATCACGGCGCGTCCATCCTTGGTGTCATAAGCAACGCCCAAGGCTTTTTGCTCATAATCTGCACAAGGTTTTAGCTCGGGCGCAAGAATCTCGCCTGCCGCCAGAGTCGCCGCGTCAAAAGTATTCTCTACTTTTTCAGCAGACTCATCGGTTGCGGGCGGCACGTCCAACGCCGCCAAAATCTTTTGCAAGTTTTCTTCAATAACGCCCAACCGCGCTTCAATAGCCGTCGGTTCATCTGCCACCTTTTCAGGTTCAGCTTCAGCGTTTTCAGCTTGCACGGCATCCGACTCATCCGCCACTTTTTCATCAGCGGGCGCATCGGTTGCGTTCGGTTGCGGATTTTCCAACGCGTCCAACCTAGCCAAAATGCTTTGCAACGTTTCAGCTAGCTTTTCAGGCGTAAAATCCGCCGTTTTTTCAGGCTCACTTTCAGGCATAGCCTCGTCCAATGCTTTGCCAAAAAGCGACAAAATCTTATCTTTCATAGTCAAATCCTTTGCGGGCGCTTTGTCAAAAATAGCACATGTTGCACCACAGCGCCCGCGTCCAACAAGTGCAACGTGATTGCCTAAAATCCTTGTCTGTCTGCCACGCCCGACTGCCACTTGTTCATAATCAGCGTCGTAACCACAAGACAATTCCCTAAATTCTTTATTTTCCACGGCTTTGATTGCCGACTCGTCCATAATTAAAAGGTCAGCGATAATTCGGTCGCCATCGCCACGCACATTTTGAACTGCGCCAACGGCGTATTCTTTAAATGTTTCGGGCGTTACAAAATCAGGCGGAT
>CAVEFV010000168.1:0-2500 GCA_963615025.1 Firmicutes bacterium CAG:95
AGTTGGAATTGCTAGTAATCGCAGATCAGCATGCTGCGGTGAATACGTTCCCGGGCCTTGTACACACCGCCCGTCACACCATGAGAGCCGGTAATACCCGAAGTCAGTATCCTAACCGCAAGGAGGGAGCTGCCGAAGGTGGGATTGGCGATTGGGGTGAAGTCGTAACAAGGTAGCCGTATCGGAAGGTGCGGCTGGATCACCTCCTTTCTAAGGAGAACATGATATATGAGAAATATATCATACTTCTAAGGTCAGAACAGATAGAATATCTGTTGGGTCGACCTGACTTTCGTTGTTTAATTTTTGAGGTTCGCAGAGAAGACGGGGGTATAGCTCAGCTGGGAGAGCACCTGCTTTGCAAGCAGGGGGTCAGCGGTTCGATCCCGCTTATCTCCACCAAAGATAAGGGAAAAGGGACAAGGACTTAAGGCATGAGTTTTTAGATGGGCTCATAGCTCAGGTGGTTAGAGCGCACGCCTGATAAGCGTGAGGTCGGAGGTTCGAGTCCTCTTGAGCCCACCAATCTAGATTCTAGATGTTAGACGCTAGAAACTAGATGTTAAGGAATTTAGATTAAATCTTGAATTCAAATAAACAGTAATGTTTGTTTGAATTCAGGACTTAGTCCTGACTGGAGTCTAGTGTCTAGTATCTAGCGTCTAGAGTCTAGTATCGTACCTTGAAAACTGAACAAAGAAAAGACAAACGAGAGATAAGGATATATACGGTCGACCGTCTTGAGAAGACCGTGTATATATAAAAATAGGGTAATATAAAATAAACATTACTACTACAAATTTCTTGAGTGAGAACAAAGAGGATCACATAAGCATTGTAAGAGAAATACAATGTCAAAAGGTCAAGCTAAGAAGAGCGCAGGGAGAATGCCTTGGCACTGGGAGCCGAAGAAGGACGCGGTTAACTGCGAAAAGCCACGGGGAGTTGTAAGCAAACGTTATATCCGTGGATATCCGAATGGGGCAACCCGGCAGAGCAATACTCTGTCAACGTGCGGTGAATAAAATAGCCGTACGTGGGGAACCGCCTGAACTGAAACATCTAAGTAGGGCGAGGAAAAGAAATCAACCGAGATTCCGCAAGTAGTGGCGAGCGAACGCGGAGCAGGCCAAACCGAAAGTAGAAATACATTCGGGGTAGGGACAGCGGACGGTATTGAAGGTATCTAGTCGAATTGTGTGGGAAAGCAAGCCAAAGACGGTGAGAGCCCGGTAGACGAAAGAGAAGATCAGCCAGCTGTATCCGGAGTACCGCCGGACACGTGAAACCCGGTGGGAAGACGGGGGGACCACCCTCCAAGCCTAAATACTACCCAGTGACCGATAGAGGAACAGTACTGTGAAGGAAAGGTGAAAAGAACCCCGGGAGGGGAGTGAAAAAGAACCTGAAACCTTGTGCTTACAAGCACATAGAGCCCGTCAAAGGGTGATATGGTACCTATTGTAGAATGGTCCGGCGAGTGTATATATGCAGCAAGGTTAATGACTTTAAGGTCAGGAGCCGAAGCGAAAGCGAGTCTGAACAGGGCGCAAGAAGTTGTGTGTATACGACCCGAAACCGGGTGACCTACCCATGTCCAGGATGAAGTGGAGGTAAAGCTCCATGGAGGTCCGAACACACGTCCGTTGAAATGGCCGGTGATGAGGTGTGGGTAGCGGAGAAATTCCAATCGAACCCGGATATAGCTGGTTCTCTCCGAAATAGCTTTAGGGCTAGCCTTGTTTTAGATTACCGGGGGTAAAGCACTGAATGTCGGCGGGGCCGAGAGGTTACCAATGACTATCAAACTCTGAATACCGGATAATTGATGAACAGGAGTCAGACTACGGGAGATAAGTTTCGTGGTCAAAAGGGAAAGAGCCCAGACCCACAGCTAAGGTCCCAAAGTATGGTTAAGTGGAAAAGGATGTGGGGTTGCCCAGACAACCAGGATGTTGGCTTAGAAGCAGCCACTCATTAAAAGAGTGCGTAATAGCTCACTGGTCGAGTGACCCTGCGCCGAAAATTCAACGGGGCTAAATCATACACCGAAGCTTGGGATTCTAGATGTTAGACAGTAGACACTAGAAGCTAGATAAGGAGGCAGTCAGATGGGATATAAGCAGTTGCAGATATATGAAAGGTCGTATAAAGCGGCATTGGCAATATATCGGCTGACGAAAGGATTTCCGGAAACGGAAAAGTTCGGAATAACAAGCCAAATGCAACGAGCAAGTACATCGATTGCACTGAATATAGCAGAAGGCTATGCAAAGAAAAGCAGTCAGGAGGAATTCAAAAGATTTCTGATGATGGCTTTAGGATCTGCAAATGAAATGAGCGTTTTAATAGATTTTTCGAGGGATTTAGGATATATAAGTAAAGTCCAATACGAAAAAGCAAGTCAGGAATATGACGAAATAGGAAAGATGCTCAGCAAGTTTGTACAGAGTGTAGAAAAGGCATAGTCTAAGATCTAGTATCTAGCGTCTAGCATCTA
>CAVEFV010000168.1:5000-6111 GCA_963615025.1 Firmicutes bacterium CAG:95
ACCTAAGCGGTACATATGAACTCGGTGCGAATATTGATTGCAAAGGCGTTTCTATGTCACCGATAGGCAACCTTGCCAAACCGTTTACGGGTAAGTTTACCTGCCCGACCGGTGCAAACGGCAAACCTACATACGCTATTACCAACCTTACCATTAATGTCAAGATCGGCGGCGACCGTAAGTCGCAGCAGGGTCAGTACAAGAAAAACGGCGACTCAAACTGGTGCGTAGGTCTTTTCGGTGTTACCAAAAACGCTACATTCCAGAATATAGTTGTCCTGAACGCCAATGTTTCAAGTGACGTTTTGGGCGGCGCTTCAGTCGGTTCATCATATTCGGAAGTTTATAACGGAACTGATGAGCAGGGCACGGGTATAATGTGCGGCGTTGCCGTAGGTACTAAATTCACCAACTGCGGTGTTCAGGGGACCGTTACCTCCGCTTCAAATAACGTAGGCGGTTTTGTCGGTCAGACCGCGAAAACAGTTAAATCATCCGGCAACGGAAACAAAGCGCTGCTGTCCGGCGGAAGTACGACCGTAACCAATTGCTACTCCTATGCAAATGTCAACGCAACCGGCGATTTCCAGTGGAATGCGGGCGGCTTTATCGGCAGTGCCGTAAAATCCACGATTAGAGGTTCATTTTTTGAGGGTACGCTCGCCGTTACTACCGGTACTTCAATGGCAGCAGGCGGCTTTGTGGGAATGATTTCTTCCTCAACATTCAAGGCTTGCTATTCAACCGGTACATTTACACAGGGCGGATATTACCCCGGTGCATTCGGCGGTCAGTTCAACGGGCATAATGCCGCTGCCGACAGATGCAAACAGTGCTATTCGAATATAAAAATGAGCGGCACTCCTTATGCGGTTGAAGCAAACGATAAATCCGGCAACTTCCTTACCCCCAATGTCGGCGGTTCACAGGAAGGTTTTGCCGTTAAGAGCGTTGCCGATATAAACGCTAAATTCGCTTCAAACACACTTTGGAATACATATAATGACGGTGCAACTTTGCCGACCGTTAAGGCGCTTACCGGCAAAACCGTAAAAACGCTTGCGGAACTTGATGCTCCTCAGGCGGGCAGCACCGACAAAACTTCAAGCAG
>CAVEFV010000169.1:0-5636 GCA_963615025.1 Firmicutes bacterium CAG:95
TATACCTTTCATCCTTCGTATCCTTACGAACCTTCTATCGAAACCCTTATATACTTTCCAGATTCTACCTGCGATCTAAGATTTTAAGAACACACTTTTCCGAATCCCGTATTAAGACTTATGTTCTTAAAGTACATACACTTTAAGAACATACGTGTTAACTGTGTGTTCTATGCTCTTAACTCTTAAGTCTTAAGAGCTTAGGAAACTCTGTCCCAGAATCATTGTAGGAGCGAAGCGGAAACCTTGATTCTGGACTGGCGTTAGGGTCAGGTGGATGTTGGCGGGTGAATCATATCGACAGGAGCATGGAAGGGATTTGTTCGAAACAAGTTATCAGGGGATTGTAAAGTTATGTGGGGACGCTCGGCGGTCTTAGGACCTAAGAGCTTGTTCAGCTCGAAGGTTCTAAGGGTAAAGGGTTTGGAGGTATGAGCTTCACTCGTGAATCATCGCAAGGATGGTATCGAAATCGGGATTGTCGAATACCTTGCCCTTGAATTGGCCTATCTTTTTCGCCATCTTCTCGACTTCAGCACGAACGTATTTCGGGATCGCTTCAGGACTATAGTATCCGATTTTGCCATCGTAGTATTTGATGGGATAGTCCGAGAACCATTCGTTGCTTACTCCGATGACGTAATCCGAATATTGCCTTACATCGTAGAATTCCAGATAGTTGGAGTTCACGATAAGGAATATTATCCAGTTGCCGTTTTTGGACGTCCACAGTTTGATAGTGTCGGAACGTCCCGAAAGCTTTTCAACTGTCCTTAGCGTCGCTCTGTCGAATCTCATTCTTCATACCTTCCGATGATGTGAAGGGGGGACATTCCCCCCGTTTGGTTCAGTAGCGAACAACCTCCAGGTTGTAGTTCCTTATACGCGCGTGCATTCTGATACCGAGGTTACGGCAAACCGCCGATATGTACCTGGAGTCCGTCATGGACCAACCGCCGAAACTCTCAAGCTTGAGAGCGTTCGGGTTCGTTCTGTCGATGCACATTATTTCGGTTCCGTAGTGACGGATTGACGACTTGCCGTTGTCGTAGTTGACAACGCGCCAGACGTCGCATCCCTTCTCTCTGATGACGATATCCTTCAGTCCGATGATGGCCTGGGCGATTCTCTCCGCGTTCTTAGGGTTGTTGCTCGGCATTTCTTACACACTCCACTTATTCGCCTTCACTTAGGGCAATCCTCTATATGCGTTCATCCTATTTAATGGTTTTGAGAAGGGGGGTTATCCCCCTTCAAAGGCTCCTTATGCTCTGGACACGTCCGAGAACGTCCATAGCATCATTCGCGGAATTCGAAAGGTCCTCTATGAGCATGAGAACATCGAAATAGTCCCCGCTCTCGATGGCCTTCTGGATCGTCTGGATTCTGTCATTCCAGGACGCGACAAGGGCATTCACTACCGCAGTAGTGGCGGGGTTCATTTTGCACGGTTCCATTTCTTCATTCCTCCGATTTTTCGCCTTCATTCGTGGCAAGATAGGGTAAAGCATGGATGTATTTATAGTTTTCATTCTACGAATATTCCGAATGATTCTATCAATAGGTATATATACCAGTCACGATATGCACAAGTCGCATAGGTATTCACACTGTACTCTTAGGTCTTAAGAGTTGATACTGCTTCTTAGGTTCCCGAAAGATTGTTGAGGAACGATACCTTCTTTCGGGTGCGGGCGCAGGGTAGGGGAGGTCTGGGACAGAAAGTGTTTGGGAACTCTGGATACAGACATTTGCTTGAAATGATTATTCAGGGGATTGTATGATTATAGGGGGCCGCTCCCCGCTCTTAGGTCTTAAAACCTATGAGTTGATCCTGCTCTAAGATGTTTAGAGGGGATTGCTCCCCATTGGTTTTACTCGAACTCAAGCTCCTCCCTGTTGAACTTGTACCCGAACTCCTCCCCGTGTACACCCATAAGGGTATAGATGGGGTCCTCGGACTTCAGGACCATCGCCATCGTCTCAAGGAATGCGAACCCGCAATCTGCGCGGAATTCGTCATCCTTGACGTACTCGGCGACGTCCTGCCTGCTGGACCCGTCGGGGACTCCCATCGAAAGCCAGGTATCCCACAGCTCCCCGTCGTTCATGCTCCTGATAACCGTGTCCATTCCACAGATCAGGTTGGTCTGGATTCTGTCGAACATGGCGGTTATTTCGTCCTGGATGTTGTCGGTTGTCTTAGGCATTCCTTTGCACCTCTAATACCCTCTAATTCTTCAATGTATTTAAAGCTAACCTATGACCCTTCGTAAACATACGAAATATCTTTTCAGTAACACGTCGTGATACTTCGTAGACTGACGATGGACTTTTCCGAAACCCTTATATACCCTTACAATATTCGAGATATCGAATCCTGTTAACTCTTAGTTCCTTAGTCCAGTCTACGTTCTTAAGTCTTAAGAGTTGATACCTACTGTTCCCAGGGCATTGTTGAGGTACGATACCTTGCCCTGTGGTCGGCGCAGGGGATTCAGGGGGCGGGGGGAGGACTTTCATTGTTGAAAGATTCCTAACTTTCAAAATCGGAGTTTGGTCGATAATCATTTTTCAGGGGAATAAATGATTATGCGGTGCCACCCCGCGCAGGTCTTAAGAGCTAAGACCTAAGTGGTTTGTTGAGAGGGGTTGTCCCCCCTCGGTTGTCACTCTGGAATCGAGATGTTCCCCGTCCTGATGTAGAACACATCATCGTCCCCCTGGACCCTGACCGATGCCCTGTCAAGGCCGTACTCAAGGACGCTGAACTTGAGATCGTCGGCCTTGTAGTAGGTCATCGTGTGAATGTCATCGGAGATGACATCGACCACGTAGCTGTCGGTCAGATGGAGGTGGGAGAACTCCACGATTCCGATCTTGAAGTCCAGCTTCTTCTGGACTGCGGTAGTGGCGAGTTCGGCGATGTTGTAGGCTGTCTGGGTTTTCATCATTTCTTATACCTCCAACCCCTCACGGGGTCTAATACAAGGGAATACGAGGAAGTATATAAACCCTTCGAAAAAACCCTTCGAACATATTGTCCGAATGATTTTTCCGATATACTTATATACTTTTACACATTTCGGGATTTCGATTCATATTCAGAGTTGACTCTTAATAGGTGAGACTTAGGATATTAGCGTACTATCAACTATTAAGTCTTAAGTGTTAAGTATTAACACGATTCCCGAAGTCAATTGTAGTAGCGAAGCGGAAACCTTTGACGATGGCTGGCGCAGGGTTAGGTGGATGGATGGTGGGACTAGTCAATATCCTGTATTTTGAAAGCGGAGATTGGTTTGAAATGTATTTGCAGGGGAATATGATGTTATAGGGTGCCACCCGCGCCCCGCTCTTAGGACCTAAGAGTAAAGGGTTTGGCGGGGATTGCTCCCCTCGGTTTCACTGGTCCTCTGCCAAGCAGTAGTGGTAGAACAACTTACCGCTGTGGAAGATGCACTGGTATCCAGGGGTGTCCGAGGTGATTCTCCCCGCGACCTGCCTGTAATACTTCTTGGGGACGTCCTGCTTCCTGACGATCCCGACGCTCATGAACCCGTCGCAGTCCTTGAAGTAGCGCACGTGGGTGGCCGTGTATCCCCTCTGGCCGTACCTCTTAAGAGTCTTGACCAGCGCGTCCATGCTCTTGCAGAGGATGACCTTGTTTGTCGATTCGTTATAGATTCCAGCTTCCATTTTACTCATTCCTGGCGGGGTTCTCTCGCATTCCCGCCTATACCTCTGTAATACTCCAACCTATTTAAACCCTGCTATCGCATCATTGTACTTATACTCTTAACAATCAAGACCTGACATTCGACTGATCCAGAATTGCAGTTCACCAATGTATGAGTTGCATTTGCTGTCGAATCGCAATACACTTTTCAGATAACAAGCGATGCCTTGTCATACAATGTGATACTTAGAACCTACGACACAACTCTCAACACATCGAACACAACTCTCAACACTTATGACCACTTGCAGGATTGCAATGTCAACTCATAGGATGTTAGAGTACACTCTTACAAGTATAGACATTGGAGATATCTGTTGACTCTTAGGACCTTATAGTGCTATCGGGTCTTAACATCTAAGACCAGTCTCACGTTGTTGGTCTCAACATCTAAGACCATGATGTATGGTCTCAATACTTAAGACCTAACTCTTAGGTCTTAAGACCAGAAGGGTTCCCGAGGAGCTTGATGATTTTAATACATCAGCTCCAAGGGTGGCTGGCGCAGGGATAGGTGGATGTTGGTGGGAAGGAGCAAACCCAGATTTTAATATCGTACTTATGGATGAAACAGGTTTGCAGGGGATTATGAATACTTGGCGTGACGGTCTTAAGACCTAAGACCTCGGTGCGCCGACCACGCTCCCAGGATCTAAGTCTTAAGAGTTAAGAGTGCTGGTCTAAAAAAATAAGACCGAGGAGTACAGTGTGTACTCCAAGGTCCTTAGAGTTTCATTCCTCTTTAGTCATCGAGGTATCTAGGATCGGTTCGAAGTAATCATGTATTGCTATCTGACCATTGTGTCCTACTATCTCAACCGTTGCATCATCGCCATCGTCACGAACTCTGCGAACGCAATAGAACTCTCCGAGGTCCGAATTGATAACTGTATCGCCATCGGTGAACATGGCTATGATTCCTGTATAGTCATCGTACTTATCATGCCATGCGTCAAGGGTGATGCGATTATTCAAATGCAACACTCCGCAATACTCGGAGTCAATTGTCTTTTTGAGATAACTCTTAATTGCTTCAATCATCAAGAATGCTTGATATGGATTCATGGTATCACCATTGGATTAAGAGGTTTAGATTAAAGAGTTTAATCGTTGGGTTCCTGGATTCAAATGTACTTCTTATAGTAGTTCGCATAGAAGCGGTTGATTTTTTCGGGGTCGGTCCATAAGGGGTTATGGGTGACGACCTTATACCTGCGCCTTATCTCGTCGGCGTCGCGGATCAATTTCAGGATATCCGCGTTATCCCTCTCGTACTGTTCGCGTGCTTCTTTTTCGCGCTGTTCGCACGTCGGGCATATGAACCCGTCGAAGTCCTCATATGGGGTTCCTTCATGAACGACCTTCATTATGAGAGTGTCCCCGCATTTGTCGCATATGTGCGCCATGATATCAATGTCCTTAAGGGGTTTAGGTTAAGGGGTTTAGGGTTGGGGTTTTAGAACGTCGTCTTATTCTGGAATAAGACTGTGGACTCTGGGGAAAAACAGGTTATCGTGATGGCCTTCAATTCGTCCACTTGGAAACATGGACATACTGAATGGCTGGGGTCGCATCCATTTATCTCGATGCGGTCCGAGTAGGTATCTATCGCGGTATCCGCTCCGAGAATCAGGCTGTTAACCCATATCCCGAACCCGTGAACATCCACGGTATAAAGGTAGTCAATGGTTCCGAGTTCCTGGCCTGCGATGGCCATCCTACTTATGTTGATGCGGTTCGAGTTCGTCTTATCGGACGTCACGAATTCCATCCAGACGTCGCCATTGAGTTCGAGGTCAATGGACTTGAAGAAGTTCCAGAGCATTACAACCGTCTTAATCTGTTCGGGGGTCATTTGAATTACCTCTTAGACTTGATGTTAAAGGGGTTTAGTTAA
>CAVEFV010000170.1:0-5413 GCA_963615025.1 Firmicutes bacterium CAG:95
ATAGTAAGCCATACATTTAAGGTCGGGGGTAATAAGCTGAATGAGCCTGTCCGCATGGCTTTTCGCCATAGAGGAAATAAGCTCGTCGGCATTTCCGGCACAATCGATCACAACATAATCCGCAAGTTCTTTTAAGAGTGAAAAGAGGTTCAGAATTTTGTCCTCGGTTGCTTTCGGATAGGAAAAGCTGTTTTCTCCGGCTTTGTAGCCGAGAAAGCCGAAGTTCTCCATTGTTTTGACATGGTTCATCTGGCGGAGCACATCTTCACGGTAAATGTCCGTGCGGTCAAGCGCCACGCCGACCGAATAAAGCTCCGCTTCCTTGCAGTTCGGGAATATATACGCAAGGCAAGGCACATTCAGATCGGGCGAGAGAAATATAACCGAGCCTTTCTTGGCATAGTAGATTTCCTCCGCAATTTTAAGCGCGGCGGTTGTTTTGCCGCTGCCGGGAGCGCCGCAAACGGCAATCATTTTACTCATTCGCGCCACCTCCAGCAAAGAAAGCGTCCTGCTTTTCAAGAAACTTGTTTGCAGTTTCGTTGTCTCCACGGTAAACAAGGGCTGCTTGGAGAGTAATGTCCGCCTCATACTTTGCAAGGAGCTTTGCCTGTTCGGTGTTGCAAAGGACCGTAATTGTGCTCGGAATTTCAAAGCTGCCGTCCTCGTTCTTCACAACGGAATCCTGATCTATACCGCCTGCGGTAGTTGTGGTGATGACCTTCATATATTTAAGTTCACCGGGAATAGCAGAGGTTCCCGCATTTTTATCTACAACGATAAGCGAGATAATATCTCCGTTTTGAAGCTTACCGGAAAGTCCTGCCGCAAAGGTGTCTATGGTTACGCTGACTGCTACCTTGCTGCCGTTAAGCGTCGCAAGCACATCATCTGCATTGTTGGAATCGCCGGACAGCTTCGCCTTTGTAAGAATATCTCCGGCGTAGAGAGTGGAGGACGCATATTTGCCGACCACATCGGCGGTTTTTACATACACGCCCTGCGGCATAGTATCTGTTTTGACCTTTACGGTTTCAACCTGATCCTCCGTGATTTTAGTACCTCTGCCGACCTCCTGTTTCAGCCGCACAACCGTTGTTGTGTCGCTTGTCAGTCGGTTTACAACGGGGGCAATCGCAAAGGTCATAGCAACCGCAAGAATCATGCAAACGATACCGATAATTGTTCTGTTCTTCAAAGTTTCAACCTCCTGTTTCTACATAAAATATGCCGCCGTAAACCCGACGGCAAGGTAAGGAATTAAAGGAAATCCCTCGTGTTTTTTCTTTCTGTTCTTTATGGAATTGATAATGACTGCAAGTATCAGCCCTATCATCAGCCCGGTCATTCCTTGCACTGTGCCGAGCATAAACGCACAAGCGGCAGAAAGCTTTATATCCGCGCCGCCGACGCTGCTTTTCGTTACGGCGGCTGTCGTAAGCATAATTCCGCCTATAATCAAAGCCGATAAAAGCATACCGGGCAGAGCCGACATATCCGTACCGATAAACGCTGCAATCACAATCATTAAATGGACATAGTTTTCGCACTCCCTCGTTTTAATGTCCTCATAAGAGGAGAATGCGAGGAGCAAGCAGAAGATAATGCCCTTGACAGTGGTTGCAGCACATCCAAAAAAACAAAACAGCGAAAGGGCTGAGAGCGTCGCAATAACCGTGAAGAAAAGCACCGCCTTTTTCTTATTTCCCTTGTATACATTCGACGCATACAGGCTGATAAAAACGGCTGTAAGCACCGTTAGCGCAAGCAGCACGATACCGTTTACAAGAATAAGGGGATTTTCCGTTATTTCCGGTGTGATTCGCGGCATAATAGGTCGTATCATTAAGTGTTTCATTTATTCGCCCCTTTCTAAGAAAATAGGCGGAGGGGTGCCGCCTATGACACCCCTCCGTCCGTTTGGTTTAGCCTGCGTAATTGAACAAGCCCTGAATCTTGGTCGTTACAGTAGGCATAATGGTAGTATTAAAGAGCACATACAGACCTGCGAGCAGGAGTGCCCCGATGACAACGGCGATGAGAATTTTTACGCCGGAGTCAACATAGCCCTCCGCTTTCTTGCAGGCGATAGTGGCGCGAACAGTGGAAATTGCGGTGCTTACCTTGTTTCTGATTTTCTTGAACATATTTTTTACCTCATTCTTTCTTTTTTGATTTCGGGTGGATTACGGATTAACCGTTATACGAGAAAAGCTCGGTGATCTTGGTCGTTACGGTGGGCATAATGGTGGTGTTAAAGAGCACATACAAACCGCCGAGCAGGAGCGCTCCGATGACAACGGCGATGAGAATTTTCACGCCGGAGTCAACATAGCCCTCAGCCTTCTTGCAGGCGACAGTGGCGCGAACGGTGGAAATTGCGGTGTTTACCTTGTTTCTGATCTTCTTGAACATAATTTTTTACCTCATTCTTTCTTTGATTTGTTTTGTGGGTTTTCTTTGCTTTGGCTTATTCAGCCTTTTCAGCGAGCTTCTGTTCGTAAGCTGCAAACACGGCGGCTTCCATTGCCTTGCGAACCTCGGACTTGATGGGATGAACGATATCACGGCGGACATCCTTACCGTCAGCGTCCTTGAAGGTCGCATAAGGCATCGCAACGAACTGTGCGTTTTCGGTCTTGATTACTCTGACATTGTGGATAGTAAAGAAACCGTCCACGGTGACAGAAGCAAGAGCCTTAAGGGGCTTTCCGTTCTCGATGACCTTGCGGATTTTCACATCAAACTGCATACTGTTTTTCCTCCTTTCATCTTGGATTCTTATATAAGTGAAATAGCGGACAGGGCAACAAAAAAGACCGGGAAAGCCATTGCCTTCTCAGCCTTGTGCGCACATTTTATTACCTTGCCTGCTCCCGTTGCTTTTTGAGATACTTCTGATAAAATTCAAGAGCTTTTATAACATAATCCTCAGCCTTGCTGTCCGAATAGTCCTTTGGAATATATGGTTTCAGTCGGTCAAAGGAAAACTTGAATTTCGGTTTCTGATTAGGCTTTTCCTCAGCCATAATGTCTCGGACCTTATCGTAGTCGATTTCGCCGGCTTCATACGCCTTGCGGATACGGATTGCCTGATCGTGCGACGGAAATGCTTCGGTTTCGTCTATACGGTCAACAATATCTCTTTGAGTTTCCTCATCAAGATAGGAAAGTTCCACGGCGGGACGCATTTTCATCTGACCTTTATCTACAAAGTCTTGCAGCTCAGGCACAAGGTTGGTAAGGCGGATAAATCTACGAACCTGATCTCCGCTTTCACCAGCTTGCTCTCCTATGATATCAGCTGTTTCGCCTTTTAACTTACACGCCGTTGGCGTGGAAGTTAAATCCGTCCTTTGTCCCTGCCTTTTTATTGCCTCCAATTTCATCTTATAGGCTCGTCCTTTGTCACAGGGGAGGATAACCGACCTTTGAGCATTGCTGTCAACCATTAAAATGATTGCTTCATCACGGCTGACCTCTACAACCTCACAACGCAAGGTTTCAAGCCCGAGCCTTTCGGAAGCGTGTTTACGCCTATGCCCGGATATCATTTCATATCTGCCGTCATCCTTTTTTCGTACCATAGCAGGAGTAATAACCCCTCTGTCCTTGATACTTTCCATAAGGTTCTGCATATCTTCATCATCAAGAACGCGGTAGGGGTGACCGGGGAAATCGTCAATTTCCGAAAGTGGGATATCAAAGATTTTCGGGAGTTTATTTTCGGCTCGTTCCTTGTCATTCATAAACAACTCATCGAGAGCCGTCATCCCTAAATCGAGCTTTTTCACGCGCGGCAATATCCAACACCTCCTTCGTCAGATTTTTGTATGCGTCGGCAACCTTACATTTGCCGTCATAGGCAAAAATACTTTTGCCCTCCATATTTGCTTCTGTAACTCGCACGGAGGCGGGAATAAAGGTATCAAACACATTGATTTTCATTCCGAAAGTCTCGCGCATTGACTCAATTACCGACCTGTCATTTATGGTTCGTGCGTCCACCATTGTAAAGAGGATACCGTCGATTTTAAGGTCGGGATTGATACCGCGCTTTACCTGTGAATAAGTACGCAATAACAGGTCAAGACCTTTGGTAGACAAAATTCTCGGCTGACTCGGTACGATAATACTGTCCGCCGCAACAAAGGCGTTAATCGGCAGAAGTCCGAGCGACGGGGTGCAATCAATTAGAATGTAATCATAATTCTTTTTAACCTGATTGACATAGGTTCTCATAATGCACTCGCGGCTCATTACCGTAAAGAGATAACTTTCAATGCCTGACAGTTCCACATTACAGGGCATCAGGTCGATACCTTCGTTGCAATGAATGATACCGTAGTCATCATCAAACGGTTTGTTGTCGATTACCTTACTCATTAAGGTTGCAAGGGAAACATCTAACTCGTCCGGTCTTTTGATTCCGAGACTGATGGAAAGCGAACCCTGCGGATCGGCGTCAATAAGCAAAACCTTTTTGCCTTTCATTTTAAGACCGACGCCGAGGTTCAATGCAGTGGTAGATTTGCCCGTACCTCCTCGTATAATAAAGTAGTAGTTTTTAGCGTCCCTCTCCAAGGACGAAAGATGCTATACTGTAATGGACACTGTGGATTGGTAACACCTCCTACCGCACGACGGTTTCAGAAAGGCTCCGACCACAGTCCTTTACGAGTTTGTTAATTAGTTAGATACCGCACGACGGTTTATTTAGAACGAGGTTACAAGACGTAAAGTGCCCTGTGGGTTCATACAGTGTCAAATAAACCGAAATGGGGTATCATTATGATTTATGTCGGAATCGACGTTGCAAAGGACAAGCATGACTGCTTTATCATCAATTCCGAAGGTGAGGTTTTGTACGATGTTTTCACAATACAGAACAACATGACCGGATTTGAAGACTTGCTGTTCAAAATCAAGACCGCCGAATCAAATCCGGACAAAATAAGAGTAGGGCTTGAAGCCACGGGACACTACAGTTGCAATATCCTCGGATTTTTGAAGAACGTGGGTCTTGAAACCATCGTAATCAATCCGCTGTACACCAGTCTGAGCCGGAAGAGCATCAGTCTGCGTAAAACAAAAACAGACAAGGTTGATGCTCGTACGATTGCAAATATGATAATGTCTGACGTGAGCTTAAAGCCCTACTCAGACAAATTATATCACAACGAAGACCTAAAGTCACTAACGAGATACAGATTTGATAAAATTTCTCAAAGAGCGAAACTTAAACAATCGGTATC
Organism: Firmicutes bacterium CAG:95; assembly: GCA_963615025.1. Taxonomy (GTDB): domain Bacteria; phylum Bacteroidota; class Bacteroidia; order Bacteroidales; family Paludibacteraceae; genus Colicola. Next base: position 5,256 of record CAVEFV010000170.1, read on the forward strand.
AAGACTTGTGAACATTCTTTTCCCCGAGCTTGAAACGCTCGTATCCACGCTGCACGGTAAGGCCGTATACGCACTTTTAACCGAATTTCCGAGTGCTCAGCATATTGCGTCGGCAAATCTGAAGCATCTTACTTATCTTTTGGATACCGCTTCAAAAG
>CAVEFV010000171.1:0-5139 GCA_963615025.1 Firmicutes bacterium CAG:95
ATATGCTGATTTTTGAGAAAAATACTGATGCAAGTATTTATTACGGTGCATTTTGTGGGGTACATAAACAGTATCACTTGACCCAGAAAGCCACAACAGGCGGTGAAATGTCTGCGACTATTTATTATGGCGGAGGGCATAGCACATACAAACGCATTGAGGCAAGACCTAAATTCGCAACTAATGCCGAAACTAAGGCAGATTTGCGTGTTGGCGGCGGTGGCACGATACACAAAATAGTCAACTTGCACGCAGAGACATAAGGAGGAAATGGAAATGGCATGTTTCAACAAGGGCGTCCTGACTAAGGCAGGAAGGACCCTGCAGGCTAAAGCCGAAACAGGGATACCGTTAAGGCTTACTAAATACAAGGTTGGCAGTGGTATCGTTGCTGACGAAGATATTGACAAAATGACGGACTTACAGAAACCGTGTATGGAAATGGGCATTACCACCAATACGGTTATAGATGGCATATGTAGCGTTACATGTACATTAACAACCAAGGGGCTACAGGAAGGGTTCTATGCCAGAGAGTTGGGATTGTTTGCCATGGACCCTGACGTAGGTGAAATACTTTATCTTATGTTTACCACTGATACCCCGGACATGATCCCACCGGAAAGTATCGGCACTATTATCACAGTTGAATACAAGACAGACATTGTTGTTTCTAATATTGAAAACCTTTCTGTTGATATTGACCCTAGTGGGCTTGTGACAGTAAACCAGGCACAAAGCATGGCCAGGATGCTGCAACGTAGTACAGCCTACAAGGTAGGAGATCTGCTTTATGATGGCAGACTGAGACCTGGGTTCTTCTTGAAATGCATCAAGGCAGGAACCACGGGCGACAAGAATTGCTACTTGAACAAAGTAACCCTCAACGATACCGTCCAGGATGGCGGTGTTACGTGGAAGGTTTGCCGGATGGCCGTAAACGAGGGCGATGCCTTTGAAACTGTAGAGAATGGCCTTGTAATTGGCACGCTGGATACTGTGGACGAATTCGCGGAATTTATCCAGCAGGATGATGGCAGCATCATCCCGGCACCTAAAAGATTTTCCACCGCTAAGATAAGACGCCTAGCAGACGGAAGTATGGTAGTTGCTACGGCATTTACCCAGGCTGATGATGATTCAGACGACAATATCGACCCTGATGAAAATGTGGAACTGGCCACCAATGAGGATATGGATAAGCTGGCCGCCAAGTTTGATTTCTAAACTATTTTTGAATTTAGCAGGAATCTTAGGAAAGCGCGCATCCAAGAGACTGTTAAAGATATATATTATTAAATTCATTTATTTCGAGGAGGATTTTATTATGACTATCGAGACTACTACCAGCAAAAATGCCCATGTTGAACTTCAGCACCTGGACCATCTGACCGACGTCATGGCCGCCAACATTAAGACTGGCTTTGGCAAGAAAGTTGACACCACTACCTATGAGGCAGGCATTGCTGAGAAAGTAGATACCACCACCTATAACACCGGCATGGCTGCCAAGGTTGATAAGGTTGATGGCAAGCAGCTTTCCACTAACGACTACACCAACACCGATAAGGATAAGCTGACTAACATCGCAGCAGGTGCAGAGGTCAACGTGCTGGAGGCAGTAAAGGTAAACGGTGAGGCTCTTACTGTCACCGACAAGGGCGTAAACATTGACCTGTCTGGTTATGCTAAGAGTGAGGATATCACTACTGCTGTTTTGTATAAGGGTACCGTTGCTACTTACGCAGATCTGCCTGCTACTAATCAGAAAACTGGCGATATGTACAATGTAACCGAGGCTGATAAGGAACATGACGTTAATGCTGGCGACAATTTTGTTTGGAATGGCGAAAAGTCTAGCTGGGACAATTTGCGCGGCACAATCGACCTGTCCGGCAAGGTTGACAAGGTAGAAGGCAAAGAGCTTTCTACCAACGACTTCACTGATGATCTCAAGAAGAAGCTGGAGGACATCACTGTAGCTTCTGACGAAGACATGGACAAGCTGGCAGCTAAGTTTAGCTTCTGATAACCTCTAAATTTTTACAGATGTTGCCCGGCCGGTTTCGGCTGGCCGGGTGATATTGTGGAGGTGACAAAATGAATTGTATAACCCCTGAACAATTAGGAACTCTTATAGATTTATCCATTGAGCGAAATGACAATACCTATGCCAAGCCGGGAACAGTAGAGGCTACAATCGGTCTCACGGCTGACGGCACAGGCTACGAGATAACTTTGCCCTGGTTCAAGGTAGAAAAAGGTCTCATTACATCATATGGCACTAATAAGTTCACGGTGCCACAGTTATTTACTAAGGCTACAGATGGTAGCATTACCATTGAATAGAGAAGAATACGCAAGGAGGAAATAACATGGAAATACCAAAGTTTGGCCCTGGCGGGAAGACAATGACCCTGGGCAGAAGCGATGATAAGTGGTCTGATGTAATAGCTGTCAACGCTACTATTGACAGCTTCAAAAGCAAAGGAGACACCTCTACACCGATATACTTTGATGAAAACGGCGTACCGCAGGAAGTGACCTCGATTAAGGTGGATGATTCCGAAATGAAGCAGGAAATAGCGTCCATCAAAACTACCGTAACAGCTTTTACAGCAGGAACTACGGCGGTAAAAGAAGCAGATCATGCTATATATGCTGACAATGCTGATGAGGCAGACAAGCTCACAACAGCCCGTACTATTACTCTTGCAGGCGATGCTACTGGCTCTGCGGCCTTTGATGGCTCAGGAGATGTAACCATTGATGTAACTGTATCAGGTGGCTCAGGCGGTACTAGCGGGGCACGAGTGATTGCATACGTAACGGAGAATACCACTGTTACCTGTAAGAGCTCAGACGGCTCTACGATAGGAACTAAGACCGCTGACAGCACAAGCCAGGTATCTTTCGACCTTGGCTATGGCACGTATACTTTCTCTATCCCTAGTGATATTGAGGGAGTGGATGCAACTACGACTGTTGAAATCACAGAACTTAAAATATACAATATCGTGTTATCGAGTGACGCTAGTAACTGTAAATTGACGGTAAATGCTGAAGCTGGCGCTAGTGTAACTGTTGTAAATAAGGGCATCAGCCAGACTAAGACCATTGCTGATGATGCTACATCAGCTACATTTAGTATTTTGTATAGCGATGTGGAGAGCACTATTACTGCCACAAAGAACGGAGCTACTGTAACGGGTACTGCCACATTCTCCAGTGGAGAAACCACGAAGTCGGTGACTCTAACCTTTGCTAAATTGCAGGTTATTGGAGCTGCTGGCCAGTCCGTTGTAGTGTCTAAGGGCACATATTCCTTTAGCCATACATTTTCTACTGACGGTGAAAGCTATACCATTTATATTCCGTCCCTTGGCACCTGGAGCGTTGTAGCAACGGATGCAGACAGCAACGTTACCAGCACTACCGCCAATGTTACAGCGTATACGACCTACAGCGTGAATTGCAGTAAAAAGATTTACGCCTTTAAGATTGACGGCACGGTGTCCGATCCTGCCAAAATGATTACCTATCTGGAGGATTGCGCTGGCTATACCCCTGCCAAGATGAACTATAATACAGGCAAGTTTGAATGGGGAAGCTGGAGCGAGGATGAATTCTTTATGCCAAGGCCATGTATGCTTAAATACGATGGCACAGTTGACTACTACCTTAACCCTGATGACTACGGGTTTAGGGCGGATACAGGTGCTGCCTCTGACATAGCTAATACCTCCTACGGTGGTAATGCCATGATGGAGTGGGGCCGGGACGGCAAGAAAATCTGGTACAAGATTGTGCCAACCAGCGGCAACAGCAATACCTCTGCTACCGTGTATATAGCAGACAGCCAGGTGGACAGTGATTACCATGCCTGGAGCTTCATAAACAGCTCAGGAGAGATGGTAGACCATTTCTATACCCCTATCTATAACGGCTCGCTTGTCAGCAGCAAGCTGAGAAGCCTTAGTGGACAGGCTTGCGCCGTAAGCACTACTGTGGCCCAGGAGGTACAGTACGCTGAAGCCAATAACCCTAGCAGCAAGAAGATGTGGTACACGGAGGTATATGCCGATATTACCCTAATTAACCTTCTTTTGATGCTGATTGGTAAAAGCACCGACACACAGACCACCTTCGGCTGGGGCAACGCCTTTAATATGACTGGTTCTGTACAGAATACAGGTCAGCTTAACACAAAGGGTCTATTCTATGGTACACAGGAAGCGGATGCAAGAGGCGTGAAGGTATTCGGCATGGAGAACTGGTGGGGCAATATCTATAGGAGATATGCCGGCCATGTAACCAATGCCAATTATCAGCAGCTTGTAAAGCTGACCTATGGCAAGCAGGATGGTAGCACTACATCAGGCTATAACACTGACGGTACTGGGTATATTAGCACAGGCGTCACGTTGAGCAAAACTAGCGGTACCAGCACTAGTGGCACAGGTGGGTATATCACGCAGGAGAGCTATAGTAATATCTTTGGTATGGTACACTCTGGCTTCAACAGTGGTAGTGCTTCTACCTATTATTGCGACTATGGCTCTTGCTACGCCAGCTGCTATGCCTACCGCGGCGGCCGCAGCGACGTCGGTTGCGGCGCGTTCTATGTGGACCTGGACGGTGCGGCGTCTGCTTCCAGCTCGGTTATCGGCGCGGCCATTTCTTGCAAGCCCTGAATAGAGGGTGAATGGCCGTAGGCCAGAGGGGGAGGCTTGCCTTCCCCTTCGAGACCATTAACGATAATCTACTAAAACTTAATATAGGGCTATACGGGGCGCCTACCGCGGCGGCAACTACAACAACGACGACAATTGCGGCGCGTTCTATGTGAACCTGAACAATGCGGCGTCTAATTCCAACTCGAATATCGGCGCGGCCAACTCTTGCTATTCATTTTCGAATCAATGCCCCATATAATCCTTAGCCCTTGCTAAAAATTAATCCGATATTGGGTGGTGGCAAGTAGCATGTCGAAAGCTGCCAAGGAGGCAAGAAATTCAATGAAAAGTTACAATCACCTGTGGGAAAAGTATCTCACAGCAGAAAACGCCCGCATAGCCATAAACAATATGGCAAAGGGCAAACGAAAGAATAAAGAGGTGGCAGGAATCCTGGAGGATA
>CAVEFV010000172.1:0-5099 GCA_963615025.1 Firmicutes bacterium CAG:95
AGTTCTTCTCTCATCTCTTCAAAGCCGCCATGGATTTCCTCGAGGATGAGAAGAACGGGCTGACAAAGGACGATGAAGAGGAGATAGACGATCTGTTAAGGGACGATGAAGAAGATGAATCGACAAAGGAGGATTAATTGAATGTCGTATTTCAATCGTGTCTACGTTATTGGACGTTTCGTGAAGGATCCTGAATTGAAGGTCATGAAGGATGGAAGCAAGTTTGCGACCTTCACCCTGGCCATGAATGAGCCGGTCCATGGCAATACCGAGGACAAGAAGGCCATCTTCCTCGAGTGCACCATGAATGGCGTCAATGGGGAGAATGTCACGAAGTATTGCAAGAAGGGAGATGAGATCCTCATTGAGGGTTCCATTGCCCAGAGAAAGTATCAGGACAAGAACGGCGTGACTCACACCGTCACAGGCATCCGAGGCTACAATTGCCAGTTTCTCACGAAGAAACAAAAACCTGACGTGGACGGTGCGGCCCAGGATAGCAAAGGCAATAAGACAGCTCAAGAAGAACCTGAGCCTCAAGACGATTTGCCCTTCTAGCGCGTATGAAAGACGACCTATTCCAGGCGATCGCGTTCGAGCTGAATCAGAGGATTGACTTCATATCGTCGAAGTACTTTTCCAAGAAGAAGCACCCCGGGGTTGAAATCCGCAATATTGACAAGGCCATCTCGGACTTCGTCATGAAGAAATACATGATGTACGTCAAGACCACGGAAATCAATGACCTCAAGGATACAATCATTCGGAGCGGCGACTGTCTTGGGATATGGCCTGAGATGCCCCTTGTCACTGAGGCGAGGGGCCTTGGGCCAAAGCCATACGACGTGAATAGGCTGCCGTTTCCATTGGACGGAAAGCAGATGATCATCATATCAAGATTGCTCTACCATCCTTTGGAAGCGTCCATCTTCATCACGACGGGCGTCGGCGGCTCAGGGAAGTCGACCTATCTGAATCTGATACGGTACCTGTTCGACAATGACTGCTCGAACGCATCCCTTACCTCATTGTCGAATGAATTCAACGTCGCGGAGGCGGTCAAGCATCGCCTCATATGCAGCGATGAAATAGGCAAGGGAAGCGCAGATGAAGAGATGCTGAAGAAGATATCGGCCAAGAATCCGATGCTCATCAATCCGAAGAATAAGACGCCCTACGAGGTCCGTTCCCAGTCTTCGATATTCTATTGCTGCAATAAGGAACCGGTCCTCGATATAACGGACTCGGGGATTCTTAGGCGCATTGTCTACTACCGGAGAGACACACCCATCAAGAACCCCATCGAAGGAATGGACTCCCAAGGCTTCACCCATGACCAGTGTCTCGAGGTTGCAAGACAGGCAATGTCGTTCGACGTGGGAGAAAGTGGGAACAAGTGGAAGGATAGATTCCTCATCGAGACTCACGACTCGCTCAGAAAGAACCTCAATGTCCACCGCTTCCGGAACTGCGCCTGCTATGAACAGTACGCAACCGAGTGCAAGAACCAGGGCTTGAAGGCGTACTCTCAGCCGCGCTGGGAGGAAATCCGCATATTGCTCGATGAATGGCAGAAGGAAGACAACAAGATAATGGCTGATGTCATAGATATGCTGTAAGGAGGAATTATAGATGAGAAACAAGAACGAAGAGCTGATGCTGCATGTATGAAGAACCTATCCTATATCAATGTGACGATTAAGGATTTCAACCGCCTCCTCAAGTGGGCGGAGAACAATAGGATCCTCGTCCAAAGGCCGAAGTTCGATTGGGAGGATATCTCCCTCAGGGCGTACGTCGAGACGAAGCTTGTGACCGATACATTGACGATGAAGGGAAAGGACGGGAAGGTGCATACCTATATCACGTATAAGGACAATAGGGCCCTTGAGCAGGGCCATGCGTGCCCCGTCAATGTTGCGAGCGCATTTGCGAAATACTATAAAATCCCTAAATTCCATGATGGGAAGGAGAACGCGCCATTCAGTGCATCCAACTTCCTATGGTTCAATTCAAACCACAACATGACAAGACAGTTTGCCTATGGATATGACCAGAACTCGGCCTATACGTACGCATTATTGACGGCAAGGCTTCCGGACTGTACGCGAAGGCTTCAGCCCGGGATACTCGGCGTCGATGAGGTCGGCTTCGACCTTGACGGCAACACGGCAAAGCAAGGGCAATATTGCCTGTTCCGGTTTCCCCTCATGCCTGAGACGGACCGTGCGAGAATCCGATGCTACTGCAATGTATGGTATCAGAGGAAGATGAATAGCAAGTCCGGAACGGCGGAGCACACGAAGGCAAAGGATTACCTCAATATCATTGTCGGGTACTTCCAGCTCAATTGCTGCTTTCTCCGGAGCGCCGTCATCAATGCGTCCGATCAGATTATGCTGGATATCATCCATAGGGAAGGGGATTCGATACTCCTGTCCAATACGGATTCCATCGTATCGGTGAAGCCTCTTCCGGAACTGAAGATAGGGAAGCAGCTCGGCGAATGGAAGTATGAGCACAAGGGAAACTTTGCATACAAGAACTACGATTATCAATGGGACGATGGCAAGACTGCCACGAGAGGCCATGCGACGTCGACTCGCGGCGAAGACTTCGACCTGTTGGAAGGGAATTATCTCATAAACGGCAATTCATGGAAATACAACTTTGAGACCAATCAGGAAGAACGGGTCAGTATCATTGATAGCCATGGGCGGATTCTCGATTGACGGAAACTGAAGGAAATTTCGAAATGAAAGGATTATTGCAATGACAGCAAGAAAGCTCGGAGACTATACCCTGAATGAATTGGATCAATTCATCGGGTATGTGAATTCAGGGAAGGACTATGCGAATTTCTATGCGAATGACGGCCATATCGTATTGAAGGTCGGAAACACGACGATTCAGGCGGATGACCCATTCGACATGGTCTATTGGAAGACGAAGTCGAGAAGCGACAGGATGGGAAGGGACGTGAAGGACCTTGTCTGCGCCATGATAGGAAGCATCCACAAGGACGATCTCATCATATTCCATAAGGCGATGGGCGGCGAGAAGTATTATATCGAGGTAATTCAGCATTACCCATTCTATGGAAGAAAGACGTCCTATGCGTATTCGACAAAGGGCGACTACGTCTGCAGCCAGTTCCGGTCAAAGAAATTCGAGTTCGATATAATGTATACAGTGCAGGACATATTCAATATGTAGAAAGGAGCAACATATGGCCAAAGGCTATAAGGTACGTTTCAAGGCATCAAGCCCTAAGAAGGGCTACAGATACAAGACAGTCGGCGGATACACGAACGCGCTCTATAAGAAGTATAAGGGCAAGATTGACCAAGGCATGAATGATTTGGCTTCCGATGCCGACAGGAAGAGGGTCTTCAAAAACCTGGTAAAGAGCCAGATGGCGGAGGATCCTTCCCTCACGATGAGGCAGGCCGCGTCAAAGGTCCTCAATACGGAGACGTTCACCACGGCAAAGGAAAGAACTGAAATAAGGATGAAGAAGGACTTTGGGGAATTCCGCGCACAGCTTGGATATGAGAAGGGTCATCGTTTCAGGGATGCCAAAGGTCACTACCGCTCCCTTAAGGATATGCTCGGCTCCTATGACAACGCGGAAGGAACCAAAGGCTACCATTTCACGGATTACCGAGAGGATGAGGATGGAAAACTGACCGCATATGAATATGTCGTGACATACAACTATTCCCCGAAAGGAGGACAGTCAAGGTGGGAAATAAGAACAGTATCAATAAAGAGGGTCTGAAGATATCCATACCCGATGGCGAGATGAAGGAACTGTCCGAGTTCAAGCAGCTGACGAGGAAGCAGAGGAACCTGAGGAAAGTCGGCTCGAGGGAATACTATTCCCTCCGCCACATGCTCGGATATCTCAACTGGGCCGAGATGGTCGTGCTTCTCGGAGGACGTGAAGCCGGCAAGTCGTACAGTGTGACGGATTTCTTCTGCAGGCAATACAAGTATCACCATATCCCCTTCTATTGGATCAGACTGACGGAGGAACAGGCTAGGAAGCTTCTCCAGAACAATGCCATGAAGCTCGTCGACCCTGACCTCAGAAGGAAGTACAAGCTCGATTTGGTGACGAATGCGAACATTGTCTACAACGTCACGAAGCGCTCGAAGCCGGACAAGGATGGGAAATCGAGGATACTGAAGAAGGAAGTCTTCGCCCAGGTGTATGATTTGTCTACCGCCTACAAGGACAAAGGATCCTTATTCGACAAGGACTTCCTGAGCGACCCGAACATGAGATACAACATAGCCGTCGATGAGTTCGAGCGTGAGCCTGGGGAAAGAAAGACATTCGACATCGTCTATTCCCTTGCCACACAGCTCGAGAACCTTGTCAGAAGCACGCATGAGAGGCTCCGCGTGTTCTTCCTGGGCAACTGTCTTGAGGACGCCTCGGACATCCTTGCATCGCTCAATTTCATCCCCGAGGAATTCGGAATCTTCAAGCTCAAGAACAAGAGATGCGTCATCGAGAACATCGAGCCGAGCGAAGCCTATCTCAAGAGAAGGGCGAAATCCATTGCCAACATCCTCATGCCTGACAATGCCTCGTTCAAGACGAACAAGATGGATTCAGACAAGTCGCTCATCGACAAGAAGACATTGCGCTCTCCGGTATGGCTCATCAAGTTCACCAAGGACAAGCAGAAATGGTACACCATGTGGGATGACGGAATCATCAAGCGATACAACAATGAGTGCATCAAGCGCTCGAAGGTCATCGCCATGAGGCCGTATCTTGATGAGGTCTATGCTCCGGAAGACATGAACATGGTATTCCAGCAATTCTACAACCGCTCCCTCCATTACCATTCCATGATGGACTTCAAGTGCTTCCAGAACGATTTGACGCTATTGAAAAGCCCGAGGTAGCACTATGGAAGGCATCATCGTAGTAGTTGGTATTCTTATCATATATGGAATAGGTGCCGGAGCATATTTCCATGCTATAGGTTGGGAAACAAAAAGCTATCATGTAAGCAAGTTTGATAAGAAAGATCGCCATAAAAGAAAGAAATAAAAAGAGCCTCATTGCGAGGCCCTTTTTT
>CAVEFV010000173.1:2500-4945 GCA_963615025.1 Firmicutes bacterium CAG:95
AAGTCGTAACAAGGTTTCCGTAGGTGAACCTGCGGAAGGATCATTTGAGAGTTTGTCGTTCACCTCCGTTAGGAGGTGGATGTGTAGTGTGTGTTGTATGTGTTGTGAGTGAGATCGTAAGAATGGAGATGGAAACAAAACAACAACTAATCACGATGGATATCTTGGCTCTTGAAACGATGAAGAACGCAGCGAAATGCGATAGGTAATGCGAATTGCAGAACTCTGTGAGTCATCAAATCTTTGAACGCACATTGCACTTCCTTTGGGAGTATACTTGTTTGAGTATTGGTAATCAGTTCTAACGCAAGTTGAGTATTGACTGTTTAAGGACAGTTGAAAGGGAAGAGTCGAATGAATTGGATGAGTTCCAAATTCTTTCAACTCCTCAGCATCCTCTTCGGGGATGCAAAATCAAATCTCAAATCAAGTAAGAAGACCTGCTGAATTGAAGCATCTAACTAAGCAGAGGAAAAGAAAATAACAATGATTCCCTTAGTAACGGCGAGTGAAGTGGGAAAAGCCCAAGCCTCAATCACTGTAAAGTGAGTTGTAGTGTGAAGACTGCTGGTAAAGTGGAAAAGTATCGAATTTGATTGGAAAGTCAAGTCGTAGAAGGTGAAAACCCTGTGCGATATGGCTCCATATGAAACCAGTAGTTCGTGGAGTCGAGTTGTTTGGGATTGCAACTCGAAGTTGGTGGTAAACATCATCAAAGGCTAAATAAAGTCAAGAGACCGATAGCGAACAAGTACCGTGAGGGAAAGATGAAAAGAACTTTGAAAAAAGAGTGAAATAGTACTTGAAATCGTGGTTAGGTTAAGCGCAGAGGCTGAGTGGTATTGCATGGAATGTACCTTTTACAATAGTGGAAGGCTTATTGTATGTGATATGTGTAGTGGGTGTTTTCTCCTCCTAATCGAAGAAGAAGGGAGCACTACACCACACAAAATCAACCTCTTCGTCCCGTCTTGAAACACGGACCAAGGAGTCTATCATAGATGCGAGTACGTTGGTGTAAAACCAAAGTGCGTAATGAAAGTAAATCGTGTGATCATCGTAAGATGCGCAACATGTGCCGATCTGGATTCTCTGAAGAAAGATTCGAGTAATAGCATTTATGGTGGGACCCGAAAGATGGTGAACTATGCCTGAATAGGACGAAGCCAGGGGAAACTCTGGTGGAGGTTCGAGTGGATTCTAACGTGCAAATTGATCTTTAAATTTGGGTATAGGGGCGAAAGACTAATCGAACCATCTAGTAGCTGGTTCCTTCCGAAATTTCCCTCAGGATAGCTGCAACTTGTGAAATAGTTTTATGAGGTAAAGCGAATGATTAGAGGCTTCGGGAATGTACTATTCTTGACCTATTCTCAAACTTTAAATGGGTAAGAAGCAGTTGATGTTTAGTTAATCAATTGTAATGAATATGAGTTGCAAGTGGGCCATTCCGGGTAAGCTGGACTGGCGATGCGGGATCAACCGAACGCTATGGTACGGCGCCTGATTATTCGCTCAGTAGGATGTAAAAGGTGTTAGTTCATCTAGACAGCAGGACGGTGGCCATGGAAGTCGGAATCCGCTAAGGAGTGTGTAACAACTCACCTGCCGAATGAAGTAGCCCTGAAAATGGATGGCGCTAAAGCGAATAGCCTAACCATAGCCATTCAATTTAGTAGTAAAATTGAATGAGTAGGAAGGCGTGATGGAGGTAGAGAAGACTAGCGTGTGAACGCAGTTGGAACGTCCATTAGTGCAGATCTTGGTGGAAGTAGCAAATATTCAAATGAGATCTTTGAAGACTGAAGTGGAGAAAGGTTCCATAGGAATCGTGATGATCTATGGGTTAGTCGATCCTAAGAGATAGGTGAAATCCATTGAAAGTACGACGTAAGTCGTAGTCTATCGAAAGGGAATCAGGTTAATATTCCTGAACCAATAGAAAGAAAATCGGTAACGAAATGTGGATTGAAGACATTGATGGTACTCCTAGGAAGAGTTGTCTTTTCTTGTTAACAAATGGCAGTCCTTGGAATAAATTCAGTTTGCGAGAAGGATTGTGGTTTGGTAAAGGTTTCCGTTTTTTGGGAACTCTGGTGCAGTATCATCAGTCCTTGAAAATTCAATTCACCTAAAACTTTCTATTGTTCGTACTCATAACCGCATCAGGTCTCCAAGGTGAATAGCCTCTAGTTAATAGAATAATGTAGGTAAGGGAAGTCGGCAAATTAGATCCGTAACTTCGGGAAAAGGATTGGCTCTGAGGGCTAAGCAGTTTGGACTGCATATAGGAAACGGCTTGTTCTTCATTGATTTGTTGTGCTTTCGGGTGTGATGAATGGGTGTTGAATGAAAAGGGCCCTTGTGTAGTTTGTCTGCAATGAATAGCTGACTCAGAACTGGTACGGACAAGGGGAATCCGACTGTTTAATTAAAACAAAGCAT
>CAVEFV010000174.1:0-4782 GCA_963615025.1 Firmicutes bacterium CAG:95
GAGAAGAACCAGCCGACGATGTAATAAAAAAGGGCCTCGCAATGAGGCTCTTTTTATTATCTCGGGCTTTTCAATAGTGTCAAATCGTTCTGGAAGCACTTGAAATCCATCAGCGTATGGTAATGGAAACTTCTATCGTAGAATTGCTGGAACACCATGTTCATATCCTGGGGAGAATACACTTCATCGAGGTATGGTCTCATGGCGATGACTTTTGATTTCTTTATACACTCATTGTTATATCGCTTGATGATTCCGTTATCCCACATTGTGTACCATTTGCTCTTGTCTTTGGTGAACTTGATCAACCAATTCGGTTTTGATAGAGGTCTCTTGTCAACGAGAGATGAATCAGTGTTAATCTTGTTGGTGAATATGCTAGCCGTTGGCATGAGAATGTTGGCGATAGACTTCTTTCTTCTCTCTTTGTAGGCTTCGCTTGGTTCAATGTTCTCGATGACACAGCGTTTCCTTTTGAGCTTGAATATGCCAAACTCCTCTGGAATGAAATTGAGCCCCGCCAATATGTCAGACGCATCCTCCAGGCAGTTGCCTAGGAAGAAGACTCTGACACGCTCAGATGTACTACGTACTAGGTTCTCCAGCTGGGTTGTGAGTGCGTACACAATATCGAAAGTCTTTCTTTCCCCAGGCTCTCTCTCAAACTCATCAACAGCAATGTTGTATCGCATATTGGGGTCTTTGAGAAAGTCTTTATCAAACAGAGAGCCTTTGTCATTGTAGCATGTCGACAAATCATACACACGGGCAAAGATATCCTTTTTCAGAACCTTCGTCCTCCCCTTGCTATCCGGCTTTGAACGCTTACGTACGTTATACACAATGTCACCCGATACAATGAGATCGAGATGGAACCGTCTACGTATATCAGGGTCAACCAATCGTGCTGCGTTGTTGGCCAATAGTTTGCGCTTCTGGTTTTCGGTCAAACGGATCCAATAGAATGGAATGTGCTTGTAATAATACTGTGCGCAAAAGAATTCGGTAACACTGTATGACTTACCGGCCTCTCTTCCACCCAATAGGACAATCAATTCGGCCCAGTTTAAATAACTCAACATATGACGCAACGAGTAATACTCGCGCTCACGGAGTTTCTTCTGTTTAGCGAGTTTTTCAGCCTGTCTAGCTGTGAGTGAGCGAGCCCATTCCTGTTCATTCATTAGAATCGCACCCCCTGATCAAACATTTTCTTGTACTCTTCATACGGAATGAAATCAAACCATTGACCCATATCATCTGGGCTATTTCTACGTATAGCATAAATCAATGTGTTGCCATTGTTGAACCAATAGGATGTGCCGCTCGATGTCTGGAACTCATGATACGTACCGTTCTTTAGGAATCGCCCTTTTTCATCTCTCATTTGGACAGCCTTGAAACCCGCCGATTTAATCTGTTCGCGTAAAGCCTTGTTCATATCTTGTTCCTCCATATCTTTGATTAAATTCGAACTGCTGGAATGATACACAGCATCACTTCCAATCTTATACATAGTCATTCTAGGATGGATTTCTCTTTCACGCTGAATCTTTTTCATGAAATAGTCGCGAGGGTCAGTGTATCGAGCCCCGAGAGAGTTCTGGTAATACATACCCTCTTCGATATACTTTCTATACTTATTGAATAAAGCATTGTAGTATTTCTTCTCGTCCTTATATCTTCTTGTGGTAAATCTTTCTTTCATGGTTTTAAATCCTCTATATAAACTGTTTGTAAATCACCCATATCCGTACACAATCTGTATCGTGTGGAATCAACAATATTGTAATTGGTGATGAGATTGAACCCATCTCCGATCTTCGACTTTCTCAAACCTCTTATCTTAAAGTCAATCGTGTTATGATCCTTGTCGAACCATTGTTCACTATGATCTTTGTACAACACAATCCCTTCTTTTTCAAGTTTCCATTGACCCAGATCGGGACCCATGTTCGCTTCCAGCTCGGGTATCCTTTCTGTTGTAATGACCGCATCGGTGTTTGATTTGATGATACTCGGGTATCTCTCTTCCAAATCCATAATGATTCCGTTGCAATACTCAACAATAGCACTGCGCATGAACCAATTCGTTCTCTGGAAATTCCCAACCGGTATGACAATGAAAGCTTTCGCTTGGTGCTTTTCAAACTCGTTCTTGGCATTCTTCTTCTTATTATACCATCTATCAACCCAATCTGACAAAGGCTTCCTATCCTCATCACTCATGATTGGAAATCGATATTCGCAGAAATCTCCAACAGAAGTAGTGACGCATTGACACATTGATGGGTTGAAACCAATCTGACCCTTTTCCAGAACCCCTTTCCCCAAAGGGCAACGCGTATCGGGGAGTGGGGCATATTTCATACCATACCCATAGGCGCTATTCATATCGTACTCGTAGGCTCGAGTCTCCTGTTTGTTACGCATAGGGTTAAAGTAAAGTCTTGCTGTGGAAGAGAATTCAGCCTCCCCCACCTCGTGCATTTTGGGAATGAGATGGTTAACACAACGATTGAAAGTGCGGATAGCCGATAGTGCGAAAATCTCGTATTTCTGTTGATCAATCACACCATCGATAGCCAATGCCAAATCAGACCATTTGTAATAGGCTTTCGAACCAATGCCATCGGGAAATTGAGCAACGAGATGAATGTAGTTCCTTGTTTCATAGATGTACGCAAAGTTTTGATTAAACTCAACATCATGGTAAGAATTGACCCACTTGAAGAAAGGGAAACCATACTCTTTATAGAGACCTCGAATAGAGTCCATAGCTTTGTTCATCTCATCTGCCGTCACTGGTTTTGTTGCTAACATGAACCACTTGCTGTCCGTCTTCATTTAAATACCCCCAATCTTTGAATAACTCCAACATATACTCGAAATTCTCATACCCATATGGCTTGTAGCCCAATTCCATAGCGCTCTTTCTATAGCTTTTATATCCATCTAGACAATGTTGGAAACCATCATATTGAGCGACAATATAGAGCGAGTTCTTCTTAACTATCAAATCGTGTGTTTCGTCAACAAAGTAATCAAACCAATCTTTCGTCAAAGTCTTATCTACGTATAGGCAATAGCGTACAACACTAATCAAAGTCTGTTCATCATACGTATAGTGAGCGAGACTCGGATCAGGGTTTTCAATGACCGTGTCTTTCAAATAGTAACAGAATCTGGTAATCACACCATCATCGGCAATCATCAATTTAGGCGTATTGTTGCAGGCTCCAATCAACACAGAATTGGTCTTGATGGAAATCGGGCGCAGGTTCTTTCGATTGCAGGTCATCTCGTCATGTGATACGATTTGTTTGAGTTTAGCACCGTCTATATGGCCTTCACCCACTTCGTCGCAGCAAATCAATCGATGGGTAATGGCTTCCGATACCTTAAAGTCGTTATCGAGTTCATCGAATTGGAGAGAATACGTATCGCCGTAGACTTGCTTGACGATGTTCAACAGAGTGGACTTTCCCGAGTTCGATTTACCCTGGATAATGTAGAATTTCTTTCTTTCGGGATGGAGTATCATGGATGATAGCAAAACCCATTCTTTATACGTAACACTGATGGGAAGCGCTGGAACAATGGATAAAACCCCCAACCTTTTTGCTTCTGAGATAACCGGTGGTTCAAACCACGTGTCGAGAATCTGATTATTGTCATCGAATATGTTCGTAATATTGATCATATCTATAATGTTATCGACCTGGGTGGCGGAATGGACGTCTTTATGTTTGGCAATTAAAGCCTTGAGAGCCAACATAGGTATTTCTTCCCACGCGTGGTCACGGTAATAAAAGTACTTTCCATTGACGAACTTAATAGCACCATAGTCATGGGTGGCGAGCATTTTAGCATCGAATTTCATTTATTAGCCTCCATTTTGCTTTCGTCGAAATCTTTCAAATAGAGTTCGGCGATATAAAACAAATCATTCATCATCGTCGCACCATACGCCAATGGCCAACAATAACCTTTTGGCGCATCCACATGGGTAGCAATGTAAATCGTATACCCATTCATCAACACAAAGACTTCCCAACCATCACACGAGAATCGGCCATCTTTATACACTAGAGAGTATTTATGTACCGCCGCGAGTATTTCCATAGCGTAGTGAATAGCGTCATAGAGCCCTAGAGGTTCATAGACCCCTTTTTGGGCATCACGGAGGCTCGCCGATAATCCGCGGTATATCTTATCACGGAAAGGCTTCGGTGAGCCCCAAAGGCCTTTATTTCGCGTCATTTAGTTGTTTCTCCAAAAGGCGGTCATAATATCTACGTAAAGAGTAAAGATGTTTATATTCTGGATCATAGGAGTGACCCTTTACCTTTTTCATCGCATCGAGCTTTTTGTTTATCATATCGATGGCGGTTTGTGCGTACACAACATTTAGTTCTTTCGTTAATTTCATAAAGTGGTTTCCCCTTCCTGTTCTTCTTCAACAATCATATAATTCTCTTTGTATAGATTAGCAACATGACGGCCAATTTCAAAGAGCGGCATCATTCGGTTTGAATCCCAATAATATAATACGTATTCTTTATCATCATGGTTTTCGACCCAAATCGACCAATCGTCGTCAAACTCCAAAGATAAAACATTTTTGCTTTCATAGAAATCGCGGGCATTAGGGATATAGGGTCTCAAATAACCTTTAACCTTTTCAAAATCGCAACCTTTAAACACTAAACGCATTTGGGGAATTGTTTCCGTGGCATTGTCGTTAGCAACCGTTTCGACCGGGGTCTCGACCTTTTCATC
>CAVEFV010000175.1:0-4697 GCA_963615025.1 Firmicutes bacterium CAG:95
TTTCTTCATAATTTTGTAAATTGTTAAGCATTATTTTTTGCTACAAAAGTAGTAAAAATATCAATAGGTTGTATCGACAAAGATATATTTCTTCGCAGTTTGTACAGAATCAAAATAAGGTGGATGCAAATCCACCTTATTATATTTTATACCATAATATGTTATCCGTTCATGTACCACCAAATCTTTCCATCGGGATGGAGGGAGAGGTCGTCGGTGAGGAACTTGACGGAGAGCTGGCAGAGACGCTCCTCCAGCTTAGCCTGACCTCTCGTCCACTTCTTGATGATGTCGTGGTGCTTGGCGTAGGCTAGGTTGAGGGTGACGGCGAAGTCCCAGAAATTGTAGTCGAGAATGTCGGCGGCAACCTTGGCGTAAAGTTCCCTGACTCTGGCAAGGTCGAAATAAGGAGCGAAGACCTTGGTGGAATCGTCTACGAAATAGAATATCCGGGCGATGCTGGCCCGGGCGGAAAGCTCGTCGAAGTGGCTTCGGCCCTCCTTGTAGTACTGAATGGTGCGGAAGGCACGCTCTGCCTCGTAGGGGGAGAGGCCGCACTCGCCACGCTCCAGCAAATCAAGCGCAGACCTTACTTCGCTCACAAGCAATCTTGACAAATCCATAAGCATACAGGAATAAAATGAACACTATGAGAATGTGGTGGCCTTCTATCATATCGGGCGTGATGAGCCAATGGCGATAGTAGGCACGTATGGCGTTGATGCCGATAAAGTAGATGAACGGCACACGGAACAGCCAGCAATAGTGGAAGAAATAGCTCACTGGCAGCATGGCCAACGGCATATAGATGTATGACAAGAAGTAGAGCCATACGATGCAATGGCCATTGTCGGCTGTGCTGACCACCACAGCCTGAGGGTAGTGGCTATAATCCCAGACACCATACCAATGGGAGAGCATCAGGGGGATGGGCATCCACTTGGCTCCAAGCTCGTACAACTTGAAGATGCGCCGGTCGAGCCATGCGCTCCTGACGCTTCTTCGAACCTCACTCTCATTTTCCCTCCGACCTCCGAACACAGAGGAAGATCCTGCTGTGCTTAAATCTAAATCTAGTTCTTTCATCTTTTACATGATTAAGTTTGAGCTAACAATAAAACATAAGGGCACACGGCATCCGAACAAAAGATACCGTGCGCCCTGAATCAATCCTATAGTAATAACGGCGGAATCGGACGTTTATTGTATCACGGATCGGCTATTTTGCTCCATCAGCGTAATAAGTTTGTCGAGACGGCTCTCAATTTTCTCGAAACGCTGCTCCGTTTCCCGTTTTTCCCTAAAGGAGGGATTGAGCTGGGCGAGCAAATCGTCGGCCACCTCTACGATTTCCTTCTGCATATCCACCGTGGAGAGGATGCGCTCGGCATCGGCCTTCATCTTCTCCACTTCCACCGTGAGGCAGTGCTGGTCGGTGGAGAGCACCAAGTTGTTGGCATAGACCACAGCGGAATCTTCGGGCATGGTGTAGACGGCATTCTTGCCATTTGCGTCGATGGTAACGTCGACTACCATTTGTCTGCCCGACGGCTGGTTGTCTATGCGAGGAAAGGAGGCGTTGACCACCTTTCCCTGCTTTACCGTCAGCTTCTCCTTGTCTAGGATATAGACAGGATAGCCTTGCTTAAGTTCCTTGAAAGTCATACGTTCCCCATTATGTGGTTGTTGTGGTGGTGGTCTTCAAGGCTGCAATCAGTTCGGCGTTCTGACGCTGCTGGCTGAGTTCGAGGCGAGCATCGTTGTAACGCTGCTGCAGGTCGGACTGCCAATGGGTATTGAGCACATCGACTATGCGCTGGGTGTTCATCTCGCCGCTGCGCAGGATGTCGCACTTGTCTTGCTGGTTCTGGGCCGTGATGGTGGCGAGGTTGCGCAATATCTCCGTGGTGATGTTGTTGTGGCCCTGCTGCATGGCAAGCGTCTGTGTCTGGATGGTGTTGATGATGTCCTTCTGCCCAAGCTGGCTCTCGTAGCCCATCTTCACGATGTTCTGCTGAGTGGTGCAACAACAGTCCTTCAGCTGCTGAACGATGTTCAAATCGCCCAAGTTGGCGGCGTTGATTACCTTCTCTGCGGAATAGCCCACCGCACCGCTCACTTGCTGGATGGCACTCTGGACATTACATACTGCACTCTGCAACTGGTTGAAGTCGCAGTTGAGATTGGCAGCGAGCGTATTCAATGCGTCGCCGTTGCCCTTGATGGCGGACATCAACAAGTCTGAGTTGTGGTTGTCGCTCATCTGCGTTCTGAGACTCTGAATCTGGCCTTGAATCTCGGCATCCTGCACGCCGTTTCCATTGTTGCCCCACAAGCCATTCCTACCGAACATCATCAGGAAGACCAAATAGATGAAGGGGTTGTTCATCCACTGGTTGGCACCACAGCCGCCGTTCATTGCAGCCATCATTTCTGCGGCGTTGATGCCGTTGTTCTTGTTTGCCATGGCAGCGATAGCCAAGGCATCATGGTTGTTGTACGCACTCGGGTGGTCGTAGCAATACACCTTCTCTGTAACTTTATCCTCTAACATAATCATAAAAGTTTACGGTTTCTCCCACTATTGGGATTGGTGCAAAGTTACGAAGAAAGAAGGGGTGTGCCTAACTATGCCCAAAAGAAATTTTCGGGGAGGCAAGAGGCTGATATATTGGAGAATAGCGTGAGCAACATTCTGCTCAAAAAGAAAACACCCCGTCATCACGACAGGGTGGGATTGACAAAAAACACTAAACCTAAAACATGTTATCTATATATTCATCCAAATCCTTGGCATACCAGAACTTTTCGGTGAAGCCCTTGCGCTTCCTGCCTTCGGGAAGTCTACCCTCTCTGACCAGCCTACGGAAAGTGGAGGAGGGGATGCGAGTGTAGGCACAAGCCTCGGCGAAGGACATGCCTTCGTCTTTGTTGGCTATCATGTGGAGGAAGGAGAGCATCATCGAGGACTGCCGGCGATTGGCCAGACATCTGCCCGAACGTATGCGCTCGTGAAACTCCAACAGCAGGGAGTCGATGGCTTCCAGTTCTTTTGAAATCTCTGCCATAAGCTAACATTTCTTGTTGTGATACCAGAAGAACAGCAGGACTATGCAGCCCACAAACAGGAAAATGAAGCCGATAAACAACCTGCCTAGCGTAATCAGCCGCTGCTCGCTCTTGGTGAGCGTCCGCTCTACAGGACAGGGGACAGTTATGCTGTCTCGCTTAAAGACGGTATCGAGCTTTACCTTGTATATATTATGGTAGCGGTCGCGGTAGGCTACCTTGTTGACGATGATTGTATCGCCGCTGCGGTAGACGAATGTACTGTCCTTGATGACCACGCTGTCAACCTTGGCGAAGGTGTCGCTGCGGACAATGTATTCCGTATGGTATTCGGGCACTGATATGTACTTGGTCTTGCATCCTGCCAGTGCAAGCAATATCATGCCGACGATAAAAAACCTTATATCATGCCATTTCATACGCCTATATGTTTTTGTATTCCTCCTTGGCATTGAAGCAAGGACACATCTTCTTCCACTTGCTCTTGTCGCTGCCCCAGATGTCTCGGTGGCCCATGATGGAGGCGGAAGGGTATTTCTTTCTCAGCTCTGTGAGCAAGGACACAAGGGAATGCTTCTGCGCCTCGGTGCGGTTGTCGACGGCCCTGCCCTTGGAGTCGATGCCTCCGACATAGGCTATGTTGACCGACGTGGAGTTGTAGCCCTGCACGCCGTTGCTCACCAGCTCCTCGGAGAGCATCCGGCAGACGGAGCCGTCGGCGGTAACTACGTAGTGATAGCCGGGATTCTTCCAGCCCTTGGCCTTGAACTCGGCGGCGAGTTCCTTTGTACCCCATTGCTGGGAAGAGGCCGTGCAGTGTACGAATATGCGCTTAATCTGTCTCATTGGCGGTATGGTTTTTAGTCTCGTTCTTACTGGCACGTTTCACGATGTCGGCAAGCTCATCCTTCACCTTGGCCTCGAAATTGCCGAGCTTGGTCTTGAAATAGATGTTCACACCGAAGATGGCACCCGAGTATACCAGTGCCTGGCTGATATACCACAACACGCCGTCGGATATATTGTAGCCATTGAGGAAGAAGGAGAGGAAGGCAAGGATGATGCCGCTCACCACCATTCCGATGGCTGTGCCGTATTGTAAACTTTCCCTTATATTCGGACTCATATCTCTATACTTTTTTGATTAATGTGGCAAAGATACAAGCATTCCCATCATGTTTCCCCCATAATAACCCTGTGCTTTTGAGAGTTAAAAAATATTATATAGTTTGGGGATGCGAGGGATAAACGCTATCTTTGCAGTATCTTAAAACGCCGCATGCCTATATGCCAAGAAGAGGATTTGAACTGACAGTGAAAATGAGAGAGGACTTGATGGTGGCCTACCGAAGTGTGTATGCCACCTGCCACTCGCAGGAGGAAGCTTGGGAGAAGACAAGAATGCAACCTGCACCAAGATATTACGTAAGTCCGAAGAGAGCCTATCTCGTGCTGAGCGGTATGGTGCAGGGGGATTTTACGAAGGTGGATGCCCTGCCAGACCTGAAGCGGAGGATGTTTTACGACCTGCTGACAAACGTCAACGACCTGTCGCAGCGGAAGGAGTTTATGGGAAAGTCGCTCTGGTTTCTTTGCCAGTTTGTGGTGACGAGACCGGCTCCCGAGTT
>CAVEFV010000176.1:0-4415 GCA_963615025.1 Firmicutes bacterium CAG:95
GACCAAGACCGTTCAAAATCTGAGTGATTTTTGCATTTTCAACAAAAACGATATTTTCTATTTTTACATTCGCATTTTCAGGAATCAAATGAATTTTGCCGTTCTGCAAAGTCACCGTCGCAACAAATTCACTGCCTTTTTGAAAAACTTTCCCCGACCTTATATTAACTTTTACGCCTGCAACAGAACCTTCATATCTGCCATCTTGTTTTTTGCCGGTAATAACAACACGCACAGAACTCCCTTCCGCAAGCATTTTTACATTTTGAGAGATTTTTTGATTATTTACCGCAAGTCCTGTGCTTAATTTCATAAAAACACGTTAAAAAAAAAACAGGAGATATGTAAATATCTCATACCTCCTGTTTTATAAAGTTTTCTAAAGTTGATTACTGAGCATCAGAAGCTTTTTCTTCTTTTGCAGCAGCAGCTTCAGACGCACGTGCATTGCGAGCAGCAAGAGCTTCAGTAACCTTTGCCCCAACCAAAGCCTTAACTTTTGCATCCTTACCAATCTTATCACGAATGTAATAAAGTTTAGCACGGCGTACTTTACCAGGACGAACAACTTCTACCTTCTGAATACGTGGGCTGTTATAAGGGAATACACGTTCAACACCAACACCGTAAGAAATCTTACGAACTGTAAATGTTCGACGTGCGCCTTCATTTTTCATACAAAGAACAAGTCCTTCAAAAATCTGAATACGTTCTGTCTTGCCTTCAATAATCTTGAAGTAAACTTTTACAGTATCACCAACATTGAATTCCTGTGCTCCAGGTCTTTTCTGTGTTTCTTCAATTGTTTTAATAAGATCCATTATGATCTCCTTTTAATTTTCAGTTTTATGAAGTTTCCGCCTTTTCTTTTTAGGCTGAGTTTTTTCAAAAAACTGTTCTGTTATTTCCTCAATCATCTTTTCGGCTTCAGAGCTTAATTTTCCGCTCTTTCTTGCATCCATGATTAAATCAGGTCTGTTCGCAAGAGTTTTCATTATCCGCCTTTTCAGCCGCCACTTTCGAATTTCCTCATGATTTCCGCTCAAAAGAACATCTGGAACTTTCATTCCATTGTATTCAACCGGACGAGTATACTGAGGATACTCCAAAAGTCCGTCACAATAACTCTCTTCTTCCAAAGATTCGCTGTTTATAACACCGTCCACAAGTCTGTAAACCGTATCAATAACAACCGTTGCCGCAACTTCTCCACTAGACATTACGTAATCGCCAATAGAAATTTCAGCATCAACATACGAATCAATAATTCTCTGATCTATACCTTCGTACCGACCACAGATAAAAACAAGTTCGTCTTTGCAACTTAATTCCTGAGCCATCTTCTGTGTAAGTGTTCTTCCGCTCGGAGTAACGTAAATTACGTATTTTTTCTTCGCATTTACACTGTCAAGAGCTCTTCCAAGAGGTTCTGCCATCATCAGCTGACCAGCACCACCTCCATACGTTCCGTCATCACATGTTTTGTGTTTATCAAGAGAAAAATCTCTGATATTCACTAAATCGTAAGCAATAATTTCCTTTTCCACTGCTTTGGCCATGATTGAGTTTTCAAAAAAAGCCTTAACAATATCAGGAAATAAGGTCAGCACAGTAAATTTCATGGAATTACTCCAGAATCCAGAGGTGCATCAATTGCACCGTACCGTTCTTCACATCTACCTTTCCAATAAACTGATTACGGAAAGGAATCAGAACTTTTCGGTCACAACTTTCGGAGAGAGAAACTTCTAACAAGTAACCACCTCCGCCTTCCAATACGTCTGTGATAGTTCCTACAACAACCGATTTTTTCTGTTTTGCAGTTTTCTTATCATCAACCGGATCGTCATCCCCTTCATAAACAAGGGAACAGTCTCTTAAATCTTCAAAGTACCACTCATCCTTTTGTAAAGGTTTAGCGAACTTTCTAGGAACCACAATAGACCAACCGTTGTATTTTTTAATATCAACGTCAGAATCAATTCCCTTAAATTTGACATACATGGTATTACAGGCAAGAGCCGAAGATTCAACCTGAACTTCTCTTGTATTCGTACCATTCTGCAAAGTAACTTCCTTCAATCTGGCAATATGTTCATACTCGCCGGAAGCACTTTCAACCTTACATTCACCCGAAAAACCGTGAGTTCCCCGAATGAAACCAACTGTAAGCTGCTCTTTTTCCATCAGAAAATTCCGTTAATCCAGAATATCAAGACTATAATGAACACCATCTTTTACGGCCGAAGCACTCAAAACAGTTCTCATAGCCTTGGCAATACGGCCATACTTACCGATTACCTTTCCGATGTCACTATCAGCAACTTTAAGCTGAAGCACTTTACCTCTTTCACCCTCAGTTTCAGTTACAGAAACAGCTGCCGGATCATCGACCAATGATTTTGCAATGTATTCAATCAGGTCTTTTTCCATTTTCCGCTCCTCTAAAACTTACTTTGCTGCTTTTGCAGACTGAACATTCATCAATTTCTTAACAATGTCTGTTGGCTGTGCTCCAACTCCAATCCAGTACTTTGCTCTGTCCAAATCAATTGAAACCTGTGATCCTTCACACGCAATTGGCTGATAAGTTCCAATTTCTTCGATACATGCACCGTCACGTGGCTTACGAGAGTCCTGAACAACTACACGGTAAGTTGGACGTTTTTTTGTACCAAATCTCTTAAGTCTGATTTTGACCATTTATTCCTCCATGGCACCAATGGCACCAAATTTTGCCTATTTGAACACAATATTAGTAATTGTGAGTTTGAAAAGATATGTTATAGGATTTTCGTGTTTTATACAACACATAACACGTCTGACGACTGATTTTTTTTTATTCTCCCTGGGCCAAATGCCAAGTCCAAACGGTCCATTCCGCAGTTCGCTATTCGCTCAAAGTCCGCAGGCAGTGCAAATTGCACGCCTGCGGGCTTCCGCTTCGGTAATTGAAATTACCATCGCGGCTGCTCCAGCACCGGGCCGGCGGACAGTAAAAAAATAAACAAAGCGGGTTTCACGTCAATTAAGGACATCTCTAAAAATAAAGATTTAAACAAAAAAAAGCCAGCAGCTACCTACTTTCCCGCTAAAGAGCAGTATCATCGGCGTAAGAGAGCTTGACTTCCGTGTTCGGAATGGGAACGGGTATAACCTCTCCACTATGGCCACTGGCAAATAAAAACAAAGTAAAAAAAGAACGGTGTAAAACCATTGCGGTGCACACCAGAACGGAATGTGAAGAATAATAAGCGGAATTAATAATATGGTCAAGCCTCACGACTTATTAGTACTGCTCGACTGAACGCCTCACGACGCTTACATCTGCAGCCTATCAACCAGATAGTGTTTCTGGAGTCTTCAGGGAGGTTATACCTCCAGGGAAGTCTAATCTTGAGGTGGGCTTCCCGCTTAGATGCTTTCAGCGGTTATCCCTTCCGAACTTAGATACCCAGCACTTACCCTTGGCAGGATAACTGGTAAACCAGAGGTTCGTCCACTTCGGTCCTCTCGTACTAAAAGCAGCTCCTCTCAAACTTCCATCGCCCATAACAGATAGGGACCGAACTGTCTCGCGACGTTCTGAACCCAGCTCACGTACCGCTTTAATTGGCGAACAGCCAAACCCTTGGGACCTGCTCCAGCCCCAGGATGCGATGAGCCGACATCGAGGTGCCAAACTTTCCCGTCGATGTGAACTCTTGGGGAAAATCAGCCTGTTATCCCCGGAGTACCTTTTGTCCGTTAAGTGATGGCCTTTCCACTCAGCACCATCAGATCACTAAGACCTACTTTCGTACCTGCCCGACATGTCTGTCTCGCAGTCAAGCCTCCTTGTGCCTTTACACTCGTACGATGATTTCCAACCACCGCGAGGAGACCTTCGCGCACCTCCGTTACTCTTTGGGAGGCGACCGCCCCAGTCAAACCGCCTGCCTAACATTGTCCCCAAACCTGCTTCAAGGCTCAGGTTAGAAATCCCATTCATCAAGGCTGGTATTTCACCGCTGACTCCGCGCAACCTGACGGCCACGCCTCATAGTCTCCCAGCTATCCTACACATGATAAATAGAATCCCAATATTAAGTTACGGTGAAGGTTCACGGGGTCTTTCCGTCTAATTATGGGTATCCGGCTTCTTTACCGGAATATAAATTTCACCGAGTCTCGCGTTGAGACAGTGCCCAGAATCGTTACACCATTCGTGCGGGTCGGAACTTACCCGACAAGGAATTTCGCTACCTTAGGACCGTTATAGTTACGGCCGCCGTTTACCGGGGCTTCGGTTCAATGCTTCTCCTTTCGGACCACATCTCCTCTTAACCTTCCGGCACCGGGCAGGTGTCACCACCTATACGTCCCATTGCTGGTTCGCAGATGGCTGTGTTTTTGATAAACAGTCGCCTGGGCCT
>CAVEFV010000177.1:0-4376 GCA_963615025.1 Firmicutes bacterium CAG:95
ATTTCGTG
Source organism: Firmicutes bacterium CAG:95 (assembly GCA_963615025.1). GTDB lineage: Bacteria > Bacteroidota > Bacteroidia > Bacteroidales > Paludibacteraceae > Colicola. Next base: position 9 of record CAVEFV010000177.1, read on the forward strand.
CGATGACCGTTGACGGGGGGTTTTCCTTTTGTGGCTAGGTGGGATATAATCCGAATAAGGAAGGTTTTAGAAATGAAGAAAGCGATCGTGGAATACTACAAAGAAAGCCCCGTTGCCCTTAAAGACCTCAAGGAATTCAAGGACGATAACTCCTACAAGGCTTTCGAAGCCCTTTGCAAGGTGAACAAAGCCAAGCGGGACAAAGACGAGGCGGACGCCGTTGCCGTTGCCGTCAAGGAGAAAGAGGAAGCCGTCAAACGCCTGAACAGGCGCGTGGCGTGGATTGCCCTTCTTTGGACGGAGATGGAACTGGACCACGGCTCTCTCGCGCTCACGGACGAGGAATATTCTTCCTTCAAGGAGAACTTCAACCTAGGCGATGTGAGAGACCTGAGCGCCATGCCTTCCTGCTTCATCGCAGTCTACGATATGCTTAAGGAGGATTTATGAACTTTTTAGTCCTTGAGGAAATCTCAGCCGAAATCACGAGCGAAATCATAGAAGCCGTTTCAGAGACCTCTTCGGAAGCCTCTTCGCTCCCCTCGGCGGTGCAACCCGTGGCGGATTGGATAAAGACCGCGTGGGAATGGTGCAACCAACCCCTGCCCATCGTGGGCATTTCGCTAATCACGATCGTGATATTCCTTTGGCGCGTATTGGTCTCCACCAACTACGGCAAGAAGACCATCGCCAAACTCAAAGCCATCGCGGACGACACCAAGACCGCCACCGACAAGACCTTGGCGGAGATGAAGGCGGAGAACGAGAGCTACAAGAAGCAAATAGAAGCCTTGGAAGCCCAAATAGCCCTTACCAAAGGCGCGTTGGGGAAAGTCTGCGAGGCGTCTAGGAACAAGTCCGTGAAAGAATTAGCGGACATGCTCAAAGAACCGGAAAGCGAGGAGGTGACCGACAATGGCGGAGAAGAAAGCCAAGAAGGAACTGACGGCAACGCAAACCAAGAATAAGTACCGCGCTTTGCAGTACACCTTCGTGGGGTGCGAGTTCCTGTCCATCATCACGCCCTACGTTGTTATCGGGGCGGTGAACTTCGATGAGTATTTCGTCTACAACGCGGAAGGTTGGAAGGTAGGCACGGGCGGGACGATTGCCCTAGCCCTCATGGGCTTCGCCGTCTTCGCGGTTGGCAAGAAGAAAGACGAGGCTAGCAAGCACACGAACGGCTTCGTCACTTTGGGGCTCCTGTGGCTCGCCATCGGCTTCCTGTTCTTCATGCTGTCTTCAATCCTCGGAGACATGGCGATGATCATGGTTTGCGGTTCGGCGGGCATATTCGGGGCTTTGGGGCTCAACATCGCCTCGGAGAGCATGAAGAAGAAAGCGGACCTCTACCAAACCGCCATCAACGAGGCGAACAAGGACAACATCAAAAACAAGGTGCAGTCCGAAATCAAGCGGAAAGTCCAAGAGGAGTTCCCCACCGAGTGAACGGAAGTCCGCCAAAACAAACAAGCGGATTAGGGAAGATTATGGGTCTTCCCTTTTCTTATGCCCCTCTAGGCGCGTTTGGGCTATCGAACGAGGAATTAGCCACCTGAAGCCCCAAAACGTCCCCACGGGGCTAAAAACGGGGTTTTCGGGGTGTTGCAGTGAGTTGCGGTGAACTCACATTTCAATAAATGGCGGATTGCAAGGGACGCGTGTTTTGCCAAAAGTCCAAAATGTTACAGGCTCTGAAATCATCGGTTTTCCCCAAAAAATCCGTACAAAAAAAATTTTCTTTCTTTTTCTTTCTTAGTTACTTACTTAATTCGTAAAAACGTAGTAATCCTACAAGGTAACTCTTTTTCTCCAAAGTCTTAATCCAACAACCCCTCTTTCTAATTTCTCCTTCTTAGGTAATTCTTTTGCTACTTTTCTTATGCACCCTTTTCGTCTTTATCCGCTTTCTAAATTGATTTGTCCACAATTTTTGCTACACCGTTGCCGTTGATGTAAACCACCGTTGCCGTTGAAGAAACACGCGATTGTGGATAAAAAAAAGTTATCCACATCGAATTGTGGAAAACTATCCGTCACCGTTGCCGTTGCAATCGAATGAATTCGGATTTGTCCACATTTTCCACAACCGCCCTATGTGGAAAACTCAAATACGCGAAATCGTTACACGTACAAAATTTCGCTTGTCGCAAGACATTGGAAACGCGCCGTTCAGGATTTACAATGTGGCGTATGAAAGACAAGAAGACACTTAAAATCTATTTGGCGACGGGCTTGTTCCTGCTGTTCGGCTTGGCTTGCATCGTCTGCGGATACGGCTTCGCGGACGGGTGGGGCAAAGTCCTCGGTTGGTTCACGAGCCGTTGGGCGGTTTACGTCTACGTCTTCCTGGGGCTCTACGCCTTCGGGGTGGCGTTCATTTGGCTGTGGACGAGGAATAGCAAAGATGAGTGAGCAACAGGATTTCGCGACAAGGTTCAAGAAAGCCATGACGATGAAGAAGGCGGTCAAAGCCCTCACGATCGTGGGCGGTCTCGCCTTAATCGTCTTCATGACGGTGGCGAACGTCACCCTAGACCCCAACAAGACCTCGTGGTCAACGTGGCTAACGAACTCCCTTATCCTCGTGGGCATAATGGTCTTCGGGCTCGTGATGGGCGAAAGCGTGGGAACCGACCGCCAAACCGAGAAGAAGGGCGGGCTTTACCAAACCAACATGGGGCTTTTCTACCAAGCCCGTGACGCCGTTGCGGACGTCACCATCTATTTCTCGCAGTTCTACCTTTGGTACAAGGAGAAGGAGCGCTACGAGAAGCGGATAAACTACCTCATGGAGCAGGGCTTTGAGTACGCGTGGGCGAAAGCCATCATCGACCATCTTGACATAGACGACCTCCACAGGCTCACCAAGGAAGCCGTGGCGTATGAGAAGAACGGCAAGCGGATAATCATCAAGCGCATTGCCGTTGAGAAGGAGGAAGCCGTCAGGAAAGCCATAGACGGCTCGATAACGATCGACAGCCCTTCCTATTCCTATTACCTAAGCGCGAACGCGCACGACAACAAGAAATACACCCTTGAGCAGGCGAACGTTATCACCAAGTCAATCCGCGTGAACAAGACGATGAACCGCCTTCTGAAGATTTCCTCGTCCCTGTTCATCTCCGCCATATGGGGCATGGTGACCGTCAACGAGTTCATGGACGGCTCTAGCGCGCAGGCGTGGCTTAACCTCATCTCGCGCATAACCTCGTTCATCACCGCCTTCTCTAGCGGTTGGGCGACCTCGGTAATCAACGTCAGGTTGGAAGCCCTGCGCCTTGAGAACAAGACCACCGTCCTGAAGAACTACCGCGCGTGCGTTGATAAAAAGGAATTCACGCCCCGCTCCTACGAAGAGGAAGCGCAGGCGGAATGGGAGAGGGAAGAGAAAGCCAGGGAAGAAGCCAAGGCGAGCGTGATAGACCCCGAAATCGTCCCGAAACCGGAAGACATAACATTAATCGAGCAAAAAAATAATTAGCGTGGTATCGAAAGAAACCGCGCTTTTTTTAAAAAGTTTATACGCGCCTATTGCAAAGTGTATACGCACATATTAAGATAGTGTCAGTTCCAAAAAAGGAGGAACGAAAAATGGAAAAGATGGTCAAACTTGTCGCCTTGGATAGCGACACCCTTGAACCCCTCTACAACGTGGACGAGGACGGCAACCCCACCCTCGACACCCCCTTCATTCCTTTGGGGAAGGCTCTCGCCTATCAGAAGGAAGCCTACTGCTATCAAGACCGCTTCGACACGGGGTGGCGCAACGAATTCATCATCGAAGGAATTTAAGGAGGAAAGAAGATGAAATACAACTGCTATCTTTATCAAGAAGGGAAGAAGCCGATCGTCGAGTGCTTCTTGGAGTACCCCTTCTCCCACAAGTACGCCAAAGCCTACGCCGAGGACTTCAACACCGAGAAAAACTACGTCCAACTCCGCGAACTCGATGGGAGCGCCATCGGGAAGTTGGTTTTCGACAGCAGGGACCAAATCATCGTTGACGACTGCGGAAGGTACGAAATCAAATCCAAAGGCGTTGCCGAGCCGACCCAAGAGGACATCGACCAAGAGAACGAGGCGAGGGCATGGGAAGCCATCGAGGACTACGCGGACGATAGGCGCGGGTTTTGGGAATACGAGAAAAGCCAAGGTTGGTGAGATGAAATTCATCATCGAGGAACGCGTGAACGGGGACGTGACGGGCTACGTCACGTACCCCTATTACGCCGTAAGCAAGGACAGGAGCAAGGCAAGGGTGTTCGAATATGGGTTGGACGCTTCCCTGACCGCCTTTGCCCTAAGGAAGCAAAACCACAAAGAATACGCCGTCAAAGGCGTGGAGGACTAATGAAATGGAGCAAA
>CAVEFV010000178.1:0-4135 GCA_963615025.1 Firmicutes bacterium CAG:95
CGGGCCCCCGTCAATTCCTTTGAGTTTCACCCTTGCGGGCATACTCCCCAGGCGGTACACTTATCGCGTTTGCTTCGACACCCAAACTTCTGTCCAGACATCCAGTGTACATCGTTGACTGTGCGGACTACCAGGGTATCTAATCCTGTTTGCTCCCCGCACCTTCGCACCTCAGCGTCAGTCATCTGCTGGTAACCTGCCTTCGCCATTGGTATTCTTCCTGATATCTACAGATTTCACCCCTACACCAGGAATTCTGATTGCCTCTCAGTGACTCTAGTTTTGCAGTTCTCAACGCAGTCCAGGGGTTAAGCCCCTGCCTTTCACACCAAGCTTGCAAAACCGCCTACATGCCCTTTACGCCCAATAATTCCGAACAACGCTCGCAACTTACGTGTTACCGCGGCTGCTGGCACGTAATTAGCCGTTGCTTATTCAAGTACTACAGTCACCATGTAACGTTTCTCTCATTACACTTATTCCTCATACTTAAAAGGATTTTACAATCTTCCGACCTTCATCATCCACGCGGCGTCGCTCCGTCAGGCTTTCGCCCATTGCGGAATATTCTTAGCTGCTGCCTCCCGTAGGAGTCTGGGCCGTATCTCAGTCCCAATGTGCCCGTTCAACCTCTTAGTCCGGGTAACTATCGTCGCCTTGGTGAGCCGTTACCTCACCAACCAGCTAATAGTACGCGGGCCGTTCCTTCAGCGTTTCTACAGAAACTTTCCTCTGCATCCTCTAACCCTACAGAGCTTATTCGGTATTATCTGCTATTTCTAACAGCTATCCCCATCTAAAGGGTACGTCACCCACGCGTTACTCACCAGTCCGCCACTCTAGGAAGAAAGCAAGCTTTCTTCTTGCCGTTCGACTTGCATGCTTAAGACGCGCCGCCAGCGTTCGTTCTGAGCCAGGATCAAACTCTCCATGATTATTTCAAAACCCCGAAGGGTATTGATTTTCACTTCTCTAAGTTCAACTCCAGCATTTTGCTTTGAATTGATTCTTCAAACAAGTTTAAGAACTAAACTTGCGGGTATGTTTTATTTTTTACAAAAAAATAAATAAAAATATAATCAAATCTTTGAACTAAACTAGCGATTTCTCACTTATTTAAAACATCACTTGTTTTATTCTTTCCTTCCCTGTTATGTCAAAAAACTATATCACCTTGCAATCTGTGTTGCGACGGTGAGAGAAAATATACGCTCATTATAAAAAAGTGTCAATAGAATTTTTAATTTTTTTTTATTTTTTAGCAATTTATCAGTACAAGGAATAAGCCCCCGTTTAGAAAAAATGTCGTGACACGGCTTATGCCTGAGAGAACATAATCTTTAATCTGTTGTCATCATCGTACATTCAGAAGCGTTTTCTAAAGGTAACCTCTGAAAAATACCTTTTTTTCTCCAGAATATCTGTAGTAACCAATTCTTTTGCGTTTTTTTTCATATTTACAGATAATTTTTGCTCTGAATCCTTTATGGGAACCTCTGAAAACGCGATGTTTTAATTAGTTGTATTTTAACTCGCACGTTTCTCTAAATAAAGCATTGAAAATGATTTTTTAGAGATACCCTTAATTGACGTAAAACTCGCTTTGTTTATTTTTTTACTGTCCGCCGGCCCGGTGCTGGAGCAGCCGCGAAGGTAATTTCAATTACCGAAGCGGAAGCCCGCAGGCGTGCAATTTGCACTGCCTGCGGACTTTGAGCGAATAGCGAACTGCGGAATGGACCGTTTGGACTTGGCATTTGGCCCAGCAATTCAGCAAGAAGGGATAGTCTTAATAACTAAGGAAGGGAACACGAAATTTATAGAAATTAATTTTGTTCTTTCAGTGCCTCTTCGAGTTCCGTCATTTTCCCAAAAAAAAGGAAGCCCCTTGTATAAAATTCAGAAAAAAAAATCAAAGTGACGGTCAAAACAGGAAGTCAAAATGCATGGGGGCTCAAAAATCTACGTCATTCCGAGCTTGTCTTCCCACAAACTTTCTACCTTCCACCTGGTCCCATATTTGGATGGCTTCCCTCTTGAGCTCCGCCATTTTCTCCGCTTGTTTTTGTGTAAATATAATTTGAAGTTGTGGTCTGGATGTCTGTTACGGTTTCTGAACCACCCGAAAGTGTCGGCAATTCAACGTAAAGATTATTGAATGTACTTCCACCACTTGCAGTTGCTCCGCCTACAGCCTTATATGTCGTGCCATTTGCAATTTTTGGTGAAGATAAAATCATTACATAATTCTGATTTGCACTTGCAAATGCTGACGGCAAGTCAAAAGCAAAAATTGCCCCACCGGCAGAATCTTCAATGGCAAAAGTTGAACTACCCGTACCAGATGAACTTGAAGAGCTAAAATAATTTCCAGAAAGAACGACCGTGCTTTGTGAACAAGCTGAAGCGGTTGGAGTAGAATAATTGCTTGTTCCAATTCCCATTACAAGTCCACCGGTAATTGCGAATGTGTTTGCGTCGCAGTCAAAAGCACATTCCGGAATTGTCGCTGTAAGGGCTACAATGACGCCACCAGAAATTGTCAGGTTTCCGTTTGAATCTATTGCGTCGTTGTTTGAAGAATTTGCGTAGATATTTCCGCCGCTGATTATAATCTGGCTTGTGTAACCTGATGTGTCGCGGCTGGCATTTATACAGTCGTCGGTACAGTTCAAGTTCAAAATACCGCCGGAAATGAACACTGCCTGTTTGCCTTCAATTCCTTCTGGACTCAATTTTGTGGTTTCGCTAGCAGTCACGCCGTTTGCATCCATAACTTCATAAGCAGAAGATGATTCATCCTTTGGAGTGCCGGTTGTCGTGATGTTGATTTTTCCGCCTTTAATTAAAACATAAGGATATGGATCATCGGTCGTTTCCGTAGTTTCAGGGTCATCATCATAATCCCACTTTGCAGAAATACCTTTGCTTACCGTTGTAGAAGTGATTGTACCGCCGTTTATTACGATAAAACCTTCGCCCGGATTATCCTCCGACCCTTCAACAATAATTCCCCGGCTTTCATTGTTTGTATACGTACCAGTTCCATTGATTGTGATTTCGCCGTCGTCCATCACAAATCCGTTTACACTCTGAATTGCGTTTCTACCACTTGAATTCACAGTGATTTTTCCGGCAAAAACCCGGATATAATCTTTTGAATAAATTCCGTGTTTGTAGCCTTCGTTTACTGTGAGGGAGCCTGTGCCGTTTGCACTGCAAATTAAAAGAGGACCTTTTGCGTAAACCGAGCCTTTTGTATCAGCACCTTTTGCCCATTTTGACGTAACTTCAGCCCCTTCCTCTGCTGTTCCAGTGAATGATGATGAATAATAATCCGTACCTTCTGCAGAACTGTAGCCGGTACCATAAGAACGGCCGTCAGTCAGGGAGTTTTCCCCTTCAAGTGCCAAATAAACGGTAGATTTTGCGTCAACATTGATTGCAGGATAATTTCCGCTCGAAGTGATTACCGCGTCGTGCAAATAAAGTGAGATTATTCCTTTTTTGTAGGAAGAAATGTTGATTGCCCCTTTTTCCGCTGTGCCAGTTATGTCGAATTTTAAGTTTGATTTGTATGATGATGAATCGACAGAAAGAAGTCCCTCTGAAAGGCTTGCAGAAATTTCTGTTTCACCGAGAGTTACCGTGGCCTTCTCTCCTCCGTCCGTAAGGGAAGTCCAGGTAGAATTATCAGCAGAAATCTGGAGAGTGCTTAAATTGATGTAAATCGTGCCGTCAAAAGACAGGCTTTCGTAAGTATCTGCGTCGGTAATTATGTTTCTTGATGGTACGTTCGGCGAATAAGAATTTGCCCAGGAATTTATGTCGATGGCAGTCGCCGAATTAAAACTTGTGATTTCGGAAGTTACAGATGATGAAGTTTCAGAAGATCCGCCTGTATTTCCTGTGTTTTCTTCATCAGAATTATTTGTAGAAAAATTACAACCTGAAAAAATCAAACTGCCGGCTAAAAGTGTCCCAGAAAAACACTTTATAAATTTTTTAATTTTCATTTTCCATTGTCTCCTAAAGTATTAAAAAAAGTATAGGGTATCTCTAAAAAATCATTTTCAATGCTTTTTTTTAGAGAAACGTGCGAGTTTTAATTCGTTGATATAGCACGAATTAAAAC
>CAVEFV010000179.1:0-3131 GCA_963615025.1 Firmicutes bacterium CAG:95
CGGTTTTCGCAGCCGCAGCCCCCCAGGTTGCCGCCGACCTCGAAAACCATGATTCGGCTTGGTGGTGGGGGCGCGATCTTAACGATTCGGAAAGCGCCGCTTTCGCTGAGTACGCGAAAACGGAAGGATGCAGAAAGGCTCAAACCAAGAAGTTTATCAACCAGTTCACAAATGAATACGCCCCGCAGGCCGCAAACTACGGCTTTTCGTGGGATAGGCCGCAAACGCTTATATATGCGTGTGACCTTATACACCAGTGGGGCTATTCGGGCGCTGGTAGCGGCCTGAACGCCGTAACTGGGAATTGCACCCTTGACGGTTTTCATAGCACCGTGATGAACATGAAATACGGGCAATATGCAAACCGCCGCAACCAGGTTTACAACATGCTTAAAAACTGGGACGGAGAGAGCGAGCCGCCGGACTTCGGGGTATCTTTCGACTACGAAGCGGGCGGCAACCCTAATACCGGCGTTGATGGGCAAGCGGCGAACTCTTTCAGCTATGCCGAGCTTATCAACGATGTACTAACGGTCTTCGGCATTGACGGCTATTCTGATGGTGTTGTCTGCTATAAAAGCGGTAACAATATCTGGATTCCGGCAACCAACCCCAACGGCAGCAGCGACACCAACAACGAGCAGATAGACCAGGGCAGCGACACCGGCAGCGATGCCGCGCAAAAGGTTGTTGACCTTTTCATTTCGTGGGATAGTCGATTTACCTATTCGCAAGGCGCGGGCAGGCTTGACCCCGAAAATTCCGGCGTGACAGATTGCAGCGCTTGCATCTGGGCAGCTTATAAAAAGGTAACCGGTATCAATGTAGGCACCTGGACTGGCGAGCAGATGACGCTAGGCACGCTGGTGCAGGAGGGCAGGGGCAAAACCGTTGACACCTCCAATGTTCGCCCTGGTGATCTGCTGTTGATGAATCAATCTGGCGGTAGCGACTCAACGCATGTAGAATTGATTACGTCCACCGATGGGCATATCTGGGGCGCGGGTTCCAGCCCTTGCCCTCACGACAACGGCAATTGCAACGACTACTTGCGCAATTCCGCCCGCTGGTGGCTACGTAGGTACCTATAGTAAGGAGATAAGAAAATGGCAGGTAAAACCACTAATTACGGTCTGTTGACCATCGAGGGCACGGACGAAATCGCCCTTGTTGAGAATTTCAACGCGCTTTCTAACGGCGTTACGCTTTCCAAGGAAACCAGCAAGTAATGCCAGAATTTTATTACGACAAATATTTGCAAAAAACGTTGTCGTATAACGCGCCTATGACTATATGCGTGGGGGGTAATTCTATAGGTAAAACCTATAGTTTTACCCTCCAAGGCGTAAAGGAATTTATCAAGCAGGGCAAAGAATTTGGGTGGATTCGGCGCTACGATACCGAACTTAAAAAGGCAGCGGCGAACTTCTTCGATGATATCGCCGACCATAACGAGTTTCCAGGCTACATCTTCCGCACCGACAAAGACCACGGTTATATAGCTCGAAAGCCCAAGGAAGGCGAAAAGCCTTCTTGGCGCATATGCTGCCATTTCTTCGCCCTGTCGAAGCAGGGGACATATAAAGGCACTGCCTATCCCAAGGTTAAGCGGCTTATTTTTGACGAGTACATACGCGAAACGCGCACCCCGCCGGGGTATCTGTATGACGATATCGGGAAGCTTATGAAGCTTTGGAAAACGGTAGGTCGCAAACGCAATGACTGCCAACTATACCTTCTATCTAACGCCGTTGATCTGGTTAACCCCGCTTTTCTGTGGTTGGGTATCACTGACGATCCTAAAGCTGGGTACTCTTGGCACAACAACAAAACAGTATTGCTGCATCACATCAAAGACGCGGCATTTGCGCAATCCGAGCGTGAAACACTTGTGGGTAAGGTCATTGCAGGCAGTGCGCTTGAAAAGGTTATGATAGATAACGAGTTTGCCGCTAGCAACGATCTTTTCATAGCCAAGAAAACCGCTAACGCAAAATACCGCTATGGGTTCAAGTTTCAAAACCAGGTATATGCCGTTTGGCTCGATGCCAGCAACGGGCTTTTTTACGTCAACCGAAAGGCACCAGCCGGGGGAGTGGTCTACTCGCTGACCACAGAAGATCATAGACCTAATATGTACCTGGTCGAGTCTGCCGGGAAGTTTGCGCGGCAGATAGGCCGCTTATACGGGAACGGCGTTGTACGCTTTGAGAACAACGCCGCAAGAGAAGGTTTTTTGAAGATGCTGAAAATGCTGGGCTTGCGCTAGCACAACGTTACAACGCATATCAGGTACACGACAACGCCGCCGATAATTGCCCCTTCCAGCATTCCCAGAACGAATGCATTCACCGTATGACCAACAAAGGCCGTGATAAGGCAATAGAGCAAGCCAACGGTAAACAGGCAGCACAGCAGCACCAGAACGCATATAAGTGCATCATCAATCATAGTAGACACCAGCCAATCACATATACGATTCCGAAAGTAGCGAACAGGCACAGCAGCGAGAAAAGATCAACTAGTTTCATCAGTACCGCACCAACCTAAAACGTGGGGAGCGGTCGAGCGCTTTGCTCATGAGGTGAAACACCGTCCAATCACTAACGCCGATGCCGATTAGGTTATCTACAGCCCCCTGTAGGCGCTTGCCTATCGGCGCATTCTCCAATTTACCAAGCTCCAAACTAACATGCTGTTGGTCTTCGCTGTCGGCGGTAAGGCGCAGCGCAAAGGCCGCGCCTACCGTTTCCCATATTTCTTCTTGGCATACTCTCATAACGATTACCACGCTTCCACAAACTCAAGATCAGACAGGCCGAGCATACTAACAACATTGGCGTAGATATGCACGGGTTCAATACCGAGGGCATAACCGGCTTCGATAATCTGGCTTACGGCGCTTGCCTGAAGCTCGATATCAATCCATTCCGAAGCGGTAAGGGTGGCGCGCATCTTGTAGATATCGGCAATGGAGCAAGTTACCTTTTCGTACTGCTTGCCGGTGATAGGGTTAGTGCGCTCAGTGATAGCAACAACGATTGCGGCCTTGCCGTTGCTGTATTTCATTCCTGCGTTCATTCCGTTTACCTCGTTTCCTTTTCGGTTCCTTTGATGATTCTATTATGCGT
>CAVEFV010000180.1:0-2942 GCA_963615025.1 Firmicutes bacterium CAG:95
GGGCTGGATGTTGGGCAAAACTATAATCTGTCCAAGAAAGAGGATGCCAAGCAGCCCCAATGCCCGCCGGAGAAAGAAAAAGCAATCAAGGAAGCATTGCAGCACTTCGGAATGATATAAGAAGAGCAAAAAGCAGCACGCCTGTCGGAGCAATTCGACAGGCGTGCTATTTCTTTTGCCCTTAGAACCGGATGAATCTCAACTCATCCCCGCCCGCTCAGCGCCGTGGAGCACGCCATCAGGTAATAATCATTCTGATTGAACTGAAATGCCCCCGTATTGGTCATAGGAACTTTTATGGTATGAGCCGCATAGGAACGGTGGTTGATCTGGTTGATAAAAGTCGCCATGATGGGGTAGCGGTCTTTCATGCTTGCCAGAGAAGCATAAAACATTTTTTCAAACAATCCAGTGCTGCGAACGGATCTGTCGATGCAGACCGGGCCGTATTGATAGCTATTTTGGGTGGTCAGCGTTTGCCCCTCAAAGCTGAAATTCGGAAGCTGTTCGATCATGTAGGCGAAGAACGGCCATTCTGACCAAAACTCCCATGATCCCGCCATGGCGAACGCCAGAATTTTTCCATCTTCTTTTGCAATCGTCACACCGTTCTCTTTCGTGATCAGCGCTGCTAACTGCTCTGCGGTCATGTTTGTTGTCACAAAGCCATCCGCTTTATTCTCTACATTGTTAACATGGTTTGCGGAAAGCAGCGCCAGGACGCCCGGAATATCTTCTAAATTTGCCTGTTGTATCAACATATCTCATTCCTCCAAAATCGTTTGTATCAGTGCTTGAATATGTATCTGCATCACATCTATGTATGGCACGGACAGTTCTATATCGCGAAAAACAAGCGGAAGCTCTGTGCAGCCCAGCACAACGGCCTGCACCTTTTTCTCTTGAATGATACGCTCCACAATTTTGCGGAAAGACTGCTGTGTCTCCGGCAGTACCTTACCAAATTCCAGTTCTGTTTCGATCTTTGCGCCGACATATTGTTTTTCTCTTTCATTTGGCGTGACTACCTCAATACCCCGCCGCTCAAAAGAGGTCTGAAAAAATGCGCCGTTCATCGTGGGCAACGTTCCCAATAGGCAGATTTTTTTATAGCCGCACACTGCCGCATGGTCCCGCGCTGTGTCCACCATGCTGATCAGCGGAATGGGTGACTCCGCAGTCAATTTATCAAACACGATATGAGGTGTGATCCCGGTCAACGCCGCATATTCTGCGCCTGCCGCCGCCAGATTTTGGACGCCCTTGAGCAGATATTCAGTCAATCCTGAATAATCCTGCCGTTCACAGAAGTCCAGCACATCAAATACGCTGAGACTTTCAATCGTCAGGTTGGGAAAAAAGCTGCACCCGGATCTCTGCTGTACGCCGTATTCAATGCCCTTGTAGTATGCAATGGTAGATTCCGGCCCTGTGCCGCCGATCAAGCCCAATTTTTTCATGCCAGCACCTCCCGATAGGCGGAGCGGAACACTTCCACACTTTTGTCAATATCCGCCGTTGTAGTAGCGCAGGAACACACGCTGATGCGGATGATGCTTTCCCCTTTCCATTTACTCCCGCTGCACCAGCAGATGCCGCTACTCTGGATAAACTGCAAAACTTCTGCTGTTTTTTCCTCTGAACCGCAGGAGATCATAAACTGGTTGAACACAGGCGGGTTGACAAGCTGATACCCGACCTCCTGCAGCCGCTTGGCGAAGTATTCAGCATGACCGCAAAGGGTATCGATCAATTCTTCGACCCCACCGGCACCTAAAGTTTTCAGCACAGCCCAAAGGGGAATAGCCCGTGCTCTGCGGGACATTTCCGTGGTATAAAGCATTCCGTCCCGCTGTGCACCATACTGAATATAAGCGCCGCTGGCCTGTAATGCAGAAGCCAGCGCAGAGCGATGACGGCACAGGACAATACCGCAGTCATAGCCTGCGTTCAATGTTTTGTGTGCATCCACAGACCATGAATCGCCCTTTTCCATACCTTTTGTCAGATGGCGGTATTTTTGAGAAGCTGCCGCCCAAAGGCCAAACGCCCCGTCGATATGTACCCATGCACCAGCCGTATTTGCAAGGTCACACAGCTCGTCAATGGGATCAAAGCTGCCGCCGTTGACATTTCCTGCCTGCAAAATCAGGATTGTGCGTTCATCCAGCTCCGGCATAGCCGCAACTTTGATCCGCCCTTGTTTGTCTGTCGGGATCAATTCCACTTCTGCCGAACCAAAACCCAAAACAGACAACGCAGCTTTGACCGAGGAATGAGCATCCTCGCTGATGACAATGCGCAGCGGCGGAGCGTTCCGCAATCCCTTTTCTGCAACATCATACCCCTGCCGCTTCAACATTTCATTTCGAGCGGCTGCCAGCGCACAGATGATTGCATTGGACGACCCTGTAACAAAACCCATAGCCGTTTGCGGCTCCAGCCCCAAAAGCTGCACGACCCAGCGTTCACAAACGGCCTCTAACTTTGAGGCCACCGGGGACATCACATATAGGGCGCTGTTCTGGTTCCATGTGTCTGCAAGCCACTCAGCCGCATGAGCCACCGGCAGCAAACCGCCATTGACAAAGCCAAAGAAGCGCCCTCCATTTTCGGCAGTCGTACCCGGGGCGCCGATCTCGGACAGTTCCTTGATGACCGCAGATGCCTCGGTTTCATGCTCCGGCAGTTCCTCATTGAAACGCTCCAATGCCTGAATTTCGTTTTTACCGGGAAACGGCGTTTGGTCATGGATTGCCTCCATGTACGCCTGTGCATACTGCGCCGTTTGTTCCAGCAGCGCGCGATATGCAGAATTCCACAAGGATAACGTTTTTTCATTCATACAATCACCCTCTCCGAATATTTCTGAATTCATGTTTTATCTGCTCTTGCACCGATTTCGATTTTATTATATACTTTCAAGATAGATAAGTAAAATA
>CAVEFV010000181.1:0-2809 GCA_963615025.1 Firmicutes bacterium CAG:95
GCAGACTACGGGAACGTCCACTACTGACGTGATGAGCCAAGCGGCGGTTACGAGCAAGATTGACGACATACCTAATCCTATGGCCAATGTGGAGTATGAGTGGAGCAGCGCGGACAGTAACCGTAATACTCTTGCTATAACCCTACCCAACGATACATTTAAGTCCGTGAGAATAGAAGCTACTATGGCATTGCCCACATTGGACGGGATTACTGCATTGCTGGCAGTGCGAGGCTATGGTGCAGGATATGGTAGATGTTGCCCTTTTGTACAATGCAACGGATATTTGGCGTGGCTGAAGCAAGGCAAATACTCGTCTAATGTGATACTGTCCGAGGATAATTGGAATATATCCGATGTAGCGTGTGATGGCGAATACCACGACTATGTGGTGGAAGATACGCCCCTATCCTACAAGATGTGGGTAGATGGAGTGCTGCGCATTGACGGAACATATACAACGGCACAACCATGGGCTAAAAACTTTGCCCTGTATTGGTTTTACAACAACAACCAAGGAGCAGTAGCCCAACAGACTTGGACAGGGTTCAAGATGAAAGGCTTTGCCAAGACTTATATCAACGGGGCGTTGTCGTACTTGCACATAGACAGCGTGCAGAGCGGCGTGCATAGGTTGCAAAGGTTTACATCAACCCCCTCTGACGTGCTTACAACCACAACAATATCCCCTATGTATAATGGACAACTCTGTGTGTATAATTCCAACGCATACATAGGTATTGACGGAATATGGAAGAAGATAACGGTGAGCTAACAAAACGCTCGGAGCGTTTGGGAATATCCTCGGAGCGTTTGGGAATATCCTCGGAGCGTTTGACAAGACGCTCGGAGAACTTTAAGAGAAAGTATAACACATTAAAATTTTTACTATAATGATCTACTACAAATTGAACAAAAAGAAGAACCCGAAGGACGGAACATCTAAGTTTTACGGCACTGTTACGATGCGCAAGAACGTAAGTCAGAGGACTATAGAGGAGGAGGTGAAGAGTGCCACGGCATTAGAGAGGGGAGATGTGCAGAGTGCCATCACCACGTTGGCCGACTGCATCAAGAAGCACCTTATGGACGGTGATATTGTGAAACTCGATGAGCTTGGCTCTTTCTCCTTGACATTCTCGGGCACAGGCGTGGCGAACGAAGATGACTATAAGCCTGTATCTTGCATCAAAAAGTTCAACATTCGTTTCAACCCCTCCACGGCGTTGAAGAAGGCGGTGCAGGACACAAAGGTGCAGAAGGTGGATTTGTCTAACACAGTGTCTAACGGCTCGGACGTAGACCCTAATGCGTAACTAAAATGGAGACTTTTTTGTGGAAAAACAAGGAGTATGAGGTCGCGACCTTGGAGCCGTCCGACTGTTTTGCGGCGGTTTACGAGGAAGGGCAGGACGCGGAACGGGTTTATTGGCAGGTTTGCAGGGCTTTGGGTATTGACCTTATGCTATGGCCGTCAAGGGCGCAACAGATACAGACGTTAAAGGAGAACCTTGTTGCAACAGACTACATAGCCCTTAAAGCGTTTGAAGGGCAGGACGTTTCGGCTTATCCCGACTGGAAAGAGAAGCGGCAGGCAATACGAGATGAGATTAACCGCCTTGAACAGTTGACCGATGATGCTTGGAACGCTGAAAAGGTGGAGGAATGGAGTGAATAGATTAAACATGTAAGGACTAACATTCAAGAGAGACTGTCCGCGCATGTTCAGTCTCTCTTTATTTTTATATCTACTTCGTTGGTTTTTATATGTCTAAGGTATTAATAATTCATTTTTTAGTTATTAAATTTGTAGAAAATCAAAACTAAAAGGAATATTTATGTTGTCCAAAGATATAACAAACAGATATACATTGAGGTTTTTGAACCGCAAAACGGTAGACGTGTGCAAGGAATTACTAAAAGAGTTTGGGTCGTGAGCTGGTCGTGCATTACAAAATGGCTTATGTTGAGCGTAGGCGGATTGGTAGGCTGGATAGTTGCAGAGTTTAAGCCGACGTTCCCGTTAATTGTAGTGGCGGTGATTTTTATAGTTTACGATGCTTACACGGCATTTAGACTTGACAGGAGAGTTCACACGAAATATCCCGACAGGACACAACGGCATGAAGCGAAATTTACGAGTTTTGCTTTTGGTAAGGTTGTGAAACAGACCATTCCGAAACGTCTGTGGCTTATAGTTCTCGCGTATATAGCCGAGCATTGGGTGTTCATTCACGTTACGATGCCTTTGTCGTATATCATTACGGGGATAATATGTTTTGAGCAAGCATGGAGCGTATTGGAAAACGAAAGTTCCTGCCGCGACGATAACGAGGGTAGATTCTTCAAGTTCTTGCAGAATATAATGACCGACAAGACGGCAAGACATTTCGACATAGATTTGGACAAACTAAAAGAGATGAAAGATGAAAGAGAAGATAAAGAATATACTGACAAAGATTGACGCGTGTATCGGCAATATACGATTGGATTTTACGCTTCATGTGATAGCAAGCGTAGTGATATTATGGGTAGCCACAAGTTTCTTTGGTCTATGCGGTTGTGATTTGGTACAAAGCACATTACTCGGAACAGTATTGACGCTTGCAATAGGCGTTGCGAAAGAGACAATAATAGATACCCTCATCAAAGACAGTATGCCCGACCAACAAGACATTATAGCCGATGTATGTGGCATGTGTTTAGGATTGGCACTGATGATTTCGGGTGCGCTAATATTCTGATACGACTATGGAGATAACGATAGACAGACGCTACAAACTGACTGACTATACCATTAGCCGCGTAT
>CAVEFV010000182.1:0-2697 GCA_963615025.1 Firmicutes bacterium CAG:95
TTTGCTCAACTTTTGTTATGACCATATCTTGAGTTTATATTACCGAACGGGAAAACTCAACACAAATAGACCATCAACACTAATCTTTTTTACCGTTCGGGAATACTGGCTGTTTTAGCACAATGCTATTAACTTAGAATCAAGGGAAACATTATGGATTAGGAAGGGAAACCTAATCGAGAGTCTCCACCCTGTCACCCATCATAGAGACAGCCTCCTCGATAAGCTTATTGCTACGTCGTAATGGCTTCTTTTGAAGAGCTTCACTCCAGAACGGAAGAAAAGACTGCACATCGCTCTCCATTTCTCCACACTCAAGTATCTCTTCAAAAGAAAGAGAAGAATGCTTGAATCTGGCCATGATTTCCACCATTGTGTCGGCTCTTTTCCTGAGTTCGTCTTCTCCCATGTATATAAGATACAGTGCCTCCTGGAGGATTGTATCTATATCCTTATCGAGAATCTTGCATGAACATAAGAAATCAAGAGAGAAGGGGCTGTCCTCGCAATCTCCGGCAATCTCAACTTCAAGCTGTGTCAGCTTCATGGCAAGGATATAGCCTTCCTGGTACATTTCACAGTCCACGGCTTCATGGAGAAGAAAAACTGCCTTTTTCAAATCCTCGATAATACCGTCGGAGGAGAAGAAATCATAGGCCTCTACTTCATCACTCTGTGTTCTCAGCCACTCCTCGTTGTATCTGCTCTCTATGATCTTACTGCCATCATTTATCTCATCAAGTTTTTCAAGAATCCTGAATTTCGCAGATTTTATACATGGTAAAACAACGCCTTAATTCTTCTTCTTTCTGCCTCGCTTAGCCTTCTTGCCTTGTCTATGAAGAATATCGTTTTGGACAAGATTCTCGATGTTCGGGTTAAGCCTGTCCATTCCGGAAACCCCAAGTAGATGCAGCATCTTCATCTGATCAAGAGTAAGGTCAATCCAGCTTCCCTCCTTGAACTTCTTTCCTTCCGGCTTTCTCCATCTGGCGTTGAAGATGACGTCAATATTGTCCTCCAGAGACTTGTTGTTAGTAAGGTAGGCTTTCTTGAGAATATTACGGATGTAGGTTTCAATGACTGTAACCATGAAGAGAAGGAATATCTTTCCTTCCAGATGTTCCTCCAGAGAGTGGCGAGGCCTTCTCATTCTTACTTTCCATCCCTCGTAATCCTTCTCGATGCAGTCTCTGTTCTTATAGGTGTAATGAGCTTTTATCTTACCCATTTCCTTTGGACCGATGAGAAGGTAGAGTCCGCATTCCTTCATCGCCCTTTCCTGTGATTCTTTATTATGGGAGAATGTACCATCTTCATTCTTTGTGAAGTACTTCTTGTAATTTGAATTCGGCTTATAGAGCGACGGATTTTCATTGAGCTTTTTAAACATCTCAAGTAGTTTATTTGCAAGCCTCTCTTTCTGGTCAGCTTCAGCCTGCAGGTCTTTATAGACATATACTGTCATTGTATATGCATTCTCGCCTCTGCCTTTTCTGGGGCATTCTATTTTAACATCGTAGGTAGCACAATACCTGCCGATTTCCGGGATGTAATTACTGCTCTGCTCAATATTTGTAATAACTGCCTCGATAGCATCTGCATAGAAGGAGCAGGTCTGAGGCACACACATAAGGAATGAATAGCCGTTCTTAAGTAATAGAACCATTACAGCGTCTATACAGAAGCCTCTGTCCATGACAAAGACGGCCCCTTTCTTAACATCCTCATTCTTCATGTTCTCGATTGAAGCCATAACAGATGTGCTGTCAGCATTGTTGCCTGCAACACTTCGGTAGTGAATAGGAATACCTGTATTATTGTCACAGACGAGAAGCAAGTTGATCTGCTGTAAGTCGTCACCTTCCTTGTTATAACCGTACTTCGCAAGCTCAAGCATAGAAGAATAAGTTGAGATGCTTGTAGTGTCGAGTGCGACTATTATCTCGCCTTCCTTCTTTCTCTCATTATTGAACTCATGGAAGAATCTCTCCCTCTGGGTCGGAGTAACTGCTTCAAGCGCCTTTGTTATGTCATTCTCCGAAAGAGCATCTATGTTTGTATGCCAGTAAGTGTTATGAAATCTATCGGGACTGTATAGTGGACGATTAGGCACACACATCAACTGTTCCATCATACTCATCAGGGAAAGGTAGTTATTGGGGAATACCTTCTTGAGTGCATTATACAGTCCCGTCTTCCTTGCCGCAGTCTCTATTACAGCTGCATAGCCGTAGTACTTGTCTACATAATCTGAGTCTTCAACCTTGCTCCTGTTTTCCAGAGGATAATACGCTTCCTCGACAAGTCCTGTTGCCAGTTGCTCCTCTGGTGTCATAAGAAGAAAAGTCTTATTCGGCTCGAATTCATCCTGCAAATTGTACTTTCCGATGAGTTTTCTCGCTCCTTTTGTGGTACATTTGCCATCTTTCGAGTAATTTGACGTTCCATAATAGATATAAACGACTCCTGAAGCCTTGTTTTTGCACTTAATTACAACATTATTTCCCATATATGTATAAATTATACATGCAATCAGAACGACAAGTCAACCTATATATTTCTTTTTAATCAAAAAAATTGCACCTCAGTGAGGTGCTCTATGTATAAACTACCATGTATAAAATTTGCGAAATTCAGGGTTAATTGAGGTAAAAAGCATTGATTAGGGCTTGATGTTCCCAAATATAGTATATA
>CAVEFV010000183.1:0-2682 GCA_963615025.1 Firmicutes bacterium CAG:95
CGTGTCGTGAGATGTTGGGTTAAGTCCCGCAACGAGCGCAACCCTTGTCTTTAGTTACCATCATTAAGTTGGGGACTCTAGAGAGACTGCCGGTGATAAACCGGAGGAAGGTGGGGATGACGTCAAATCATCATGCCCCTTATGGCCTGGGCTACACACGTACTACAATGGCTATTACAACGTGCAGCGACAGCGCAAGCTGAAGCGAATCACTGAAAGATAGTCTCAGTTCGGATTGAGGTCTGCAACCCGACCTCATGAAGTTGGAATCGCTAGTAATCGCGGATCAGCATGCCGCGGTGAATACGTTCTCGGGCCTTGTACACACCGCCCGTCATACCATGAGAGCTGGCAATACCCGAAGCCGGTGGCCTAACCGCAAGGAAGGAGCCGTCGAAGGTAGGGCTAGTGATTGGGGTCAAGTCGTAACAAGGTATCCCTACGAGAACGTGGGGATGGATCACCTCCTTTCTAAGGAGAAAGAGAAGTACAGAGGGTCGCATCTAGACACGAAAGATGCGATAACACGTTCGGGTGTCAAGCTCCTATTTAGTTTTGAGAGAATTATCTCTCAAAGGATGTTCTTTGAAAACTGAATAACAACGAAGAAAGACAAACAGATAGGTCTTTCTGAAAAGTTGTGAAAAAAAGATTAACTAAAGTCAACTATGAAAAATAGTTAACAGTTCTCAAGCAAAGTGATTAAACGAAGCAGAGCGTACGGTGGATGTCTTGGCATATAGAGCAGAAGAAGGACGCAGAAAACGGCGAAACGCCTCGGGGAGTCGTACACAGACAACGATCCGGGGGTATCCGAATGGGGAAACCCAATCATGCGGAAATGCGTGATTATCCACAACTGAATACATAGGTTGTGAGAAGGCAACCCAGGGAATTGAAACATCTTAGTACCTGGAGGAGAAGAAAACAAAAGTGATTCCGAGAGTAGTGGCGAGCGAAATCGGAGCAGCCCAAACTAGACACGATCTAGGGTAGTAGGACCACAAAAAGTTATGATCAGAGGATAGTCGAATGAGATTGAAAGCTCAGTCAAAGAAGGTGCAAACCCTGTAGACGAAATCCAAAGAGAGGCGAGTGGAATCCTGAGTACGTCGGGGCACGTGGAACCCTGACGGAAGCAACCGGGACCATCCGGTAAGGCTAAATACTCCTATATGACCGATAGTGAACCAGTACCATGAGGGAAAGATGAAAAGAACCGCGGGAGCGGAGTGAAATAGAACCTGAAACCGTATGCTTACAAAAAGTCAGAGCACATTAAAGTGTGATGGCGTGCCTTTTGTAGAATGAACCGGCGAGTTATCTTATCGTGCGAGGTTAAGTAGACAATACGGAGCCGAAGCGAAAGCGAATCTTAAAAGGGTGAGAAGTACGATGAGATAGACCCGAAGCCGTAGTGATCTAGTCATGAGCAGGTTGAAGGCTGGGTGAATCCAGCTGGAGGACCGAACCGACCCCCGTTGAAACGTTGGCGGATGACTTGTGATTAGCGGAGAAATTCCAATCGAACACGGCGATAGCTGGTTCTCCCCGAAATAGCTTTAGGGCTAGCGTTGAACGAATCTACTCGGAGGTAGAGCACTGAAAATATGCGGGCGGCACCTAGCCGTACCAAATGTTATCAAACTCCGAATGCCGAGCAAGAATATTCAGCAGTCAGACTGTGGGTGATAAGGTCCATGGTCAAAAGGGAAACAGCCCAGATCATCAGATAAGGTCCCAGAATCTACGCCAAGTGGAAAAGGATGTGGAGACGCGCAAACAGCTAGGAGGTTAGCTCAGAAGCAGCTATCCTTAAAAGAGTGCGTAACAGCTCACTAGTCGAGTATCTCTGCGCCGAAAATTAACCGGGGCTAAGCGTAGTACCGAATCTATGGATTTGTGCAGAAATGTATAAGTGGTAGGGGAGCGTTCCAAACAGCATTGAAGGTATACCGAAAGGAGTGCTGGAGCGTTTGGAAGTGAGAATGCCGGTGTGAGTAGCGAGATGTAGGTGAGAATCCTACACACCGATAGACCAAGGTTTCCAGGGGAAGGTTCGTCCGCCCTGGGTAAGTCGGGACCTAAGACGAGGCAGAAATGCGTAGCCGATGGACAACTGGTATATATTCCAGTACCCGCGATACAACTGAAGGAGTGACGGAAAAGGTTACCTCGAGCCCTAAATGGATTGGGCAGGACAGAGAGGAGCAGGCAGTAGGCAAATCCGCTGCAGGATGCAAAGCTCTGGACCGAATGAACGAGCGATCAAGTAATGAAGAGAGAGATACCAGTTCCCAAGAAAAGCTTCTAGGGATAATTGTATAGCGGCCCGTACCAAAACCGACACAGGTGGTCAAGGCGAGTAGCCTGAGGTGAGCGAGAGAACTGTTGCCAAGGAACTCGGCAAATTGACCCCGTACGTTAGCAATAAGGGGTGCTCGAAAGAGCCGCAGTGAATAGGCCCTAGCAACTGTTTAACTAAAACATAGCTCTCTGCAAAGCCGCAAGGCGAAGTATAGGGGGTGACACCTGCCCGGTGCTGGAAGGTCAAGGGGATTTGTTATCGCAAGAGAAGCAATGAACCGAAGCCCCAGTGAACGGCGGCCGTAACTATAACGGTCCTAAGGTAGCGAAATTCCTTGTCAGGTAAGTTCTGACCCGCACGAAAGGTGTAATGAT
>CAVEFV010000184.1:0-2675 GCA_963615025.1 Firmicutes bacterium CAG:95
ATGTAGTAATACCATTTCCTAGACCTCCCTAACGATAACCCTCATCTGTAAGAGTTGCATTGTAAGTCTCTTGAGAGTTGAAGTTAGCATACTCTACAACATAGAGCCAATAGAATATATTCTTATACTGGTCATAACTCAACATATATGAGTTAGCATTCTTAGAATATGTTCTCATAGTAGCTCTAGGAATATTAGTTCTAGGCTTACCTAGGTCAGTTCTAAATGGATCAGTTGCTAAATATTGATCATTAGCACTTCTGTTACCACCACCTCTACAGTATGCATTAGTGTTTACTACAGAAATAGCACTATTTACAGCAAGAGTACTAAGGTATCCCATGTTCTCTGGAACTGTGTTCAGAACTGTACTTCTATATGCATCAACTAAGATTTCTGGTTGATATGTATAGGTGTCATCAATCTTAACAGTAGATAACCATACTTTTGATACAGTACCCTCTGTTACAGATTTGATATAGAAGGCTGGACAGTATACTCTTACAGTACCATCATAACCATTCAAAACTGCACCTAGTTCTATTGATTTAGTACCACTCTCAAGAGATAATGCTTTTAAATCATCATTAGCTATAAGTGTAGCTACTTTATTAGTAGTATCAATACTGCTAATTTGGCAAGCTACTGAATCAATCTTAACCCATTGCTTGTCGTATTGAAGGGTTCCGAAGACATCAGCTGTAAGAGTATAAGTATCATCAGATACAGTTAATGTTACATCTTGTGTAACTGCTTCTTTTCTAAATCTCCAGTCAGATTCATTAAGCCAATACATCACTTTCGTATCTTGTGCAATACAACCCTTCAATTGAGATTGAATTGGAAGTGACTTGTGAAGAGACATATTGCCAATACGAGTAAGATGCGGGTCAGCTACAGTAGAATCAAATTGTACACCATAGGCTAATACTTCTTCAAGACCAGTAAACATATTTGCTAAGTCTTCCCATTTAGCTTCTCCACTAGCCTTCCATGCCAATATCTGCTTTTCATGACCTTCTTTAGGGACAGCTGAATAATACTTTCCCTTGGTCCAAATTTGATCTGAGTCCTCAATAAAAGCTATTGAAGTGTCTTTAACATCTCCAGCATTGAGTCTAGTCTCAAAATTGGACTTTGTTTTTACTTGAATAAATTGTTGTTTAATTTCTGTCATAATATATTCATTTAAAGAAGAGAGTCTTTAAAGGTTCTACTTCTAATATAACATTAATCTATTTTAGCCCAAGATAATTGAGAATTTATCTAATCTATAGCGATTTTTACAATTTTATTTTGAACTGGATTAGTTGAAGTCTCACTCAATTCTGTATCAACTGATACACTGATAACTCCATTATTAATGTTGATGTTATTACCAATTTTTACTCCTCCTAACGTAGAAGCATCAGCAGTAGGTAGAGTATATTTATTAGCTCCTGTATCAATACCATCTAACTTAGTTTTATCAGTAGAAGACATAAGACCGTTAGCTGATTGAGTTGCAGCTGAATAAGTAGTATCTTTAGAGGATAGAACTCCATCTGAGATGCTCAAATTAGTTCCAACTTTAATTCCACCTAATGTAGTAGTTGATGCTGTTGGTAAAGTATAATTATTTGCGTTTTCGGCTATACCATCCAATTTACTCTTATCACTAGAACTCATTAAACCATTAGAAGTTGTAGTAACTACATTGTCTAATGCTAATGTACCGCTAGATGAGGGGAGGGTGATGATTTTGGAGGAACCTTCTGCTGGCGTTGCTACACCCCTGACAGACCTACCGACGCAACGATAGCTGCTGCTGAGGCCAACATCGCCACTACCGAAGTACAAGAACCAAGCACCGTTAGTACCGCCTCCATCCAAAGAACTGCTCCATAAGCCACCGTAAGAACCAACATAGTCCATCGAACCACCGCCACCGTAACCAGCAGCAGGAACAAAGATTGAATTACCATTTGTCTTTGAAGTAAACAACCTACCATTTACACTATTCTGTGTTGTCCAAGTGGAAGTCGTTCCATCAATTAACTCCTGTAACTGTTCCTTAGTAGGCATACTGTACTTATGTACATTCTGCAACACTGCATCATCAGACGTTTCCAAGGTAGTTAGACCATCCGTTGAATTATACTTAGTAAAGTTGCCACTTGTGTCATACTTATAGTCATTCCAACTGAACTGCTTTGTTTTACCAACTTCATCAGCGGTATAACCTTGAGTTTCGCCCCAAGCAAAATATAAACCTGCATCCTCTGGACTACTTGCGCCAACATTCCTGTCCATCCACAATGTGCCACTTGGGAGACCAAGGTCAACTAGCTAGGCGTCACCAGGTGTTACAATATTGCCATCAAGTGTAATATCTCCACTAACATTTGATGTACCATCAAATACTTGTCCCCATATAGTTCTGGAGTTTGCTAATTTTTCAACACCATTAGACATTATATTATCTAAATTCTTCTTATCTTCTTTAGACATCATTCCTTTTGAAGTTTCTGTAGCTTCAGGAAAATCAATTTCTACAGTTTCTCCAGAAAGTAAAGTAAGAGTTAATAAGCCATTCTCTATAGTCCAACTAGAGATCTTATCTCCATAAGATGCACTATTAGCTATAATTTCATGAGTATCAGTAGTGAAGAAAATACCATCACCATGTGATTGCT
>CAVEFV010000185.1:0-2652 GCA_963615025.1 Firmicutes bacterium CAG:95
AAGACAGAACAATAGTGTCGGAGCAGGCAGTATTCAGGTTTCAGAAGAAGCACAGGATGGACCTGGTCCAGTGTGACGTCAAGGAAGGCGCATACGCAGTTGTTGACGGCAAGGTTCAGGAAGTCTACTGGATTTCCTGGATAGACGACTGTTCACGCTACCTGCTTGGGGGAAGGTTCTTTCCGAAAGAGAGCGAGATAGAGGTCATGCAGAGTCTGAGGGAGATGATCAGCATCTACGGCAAGCCGAAAAAGATCTATGCAGATAACGGAGGCCCTTATATTTCAAAGCTGTTCAGCGGGATCTGTGCAAACCTTGGAATTAAGCTAATTCATCATCTGCCAAGGAATTGCCAGGCCAAGGGTTATGTAAAGAAATCCGTAATGTTAAGAAGCGCCTGAACTCGATGAACAAGTACAGACGCTCAAATGAGTTAGTAGTTTTCGGAACTTTACATAATATTCTTGTCCGTAACACCCCTTATCCAGTCCATCACAGACTTATCCTTCTCCCAAACAGCAGTCTCCTTCGGTACGAAATCCTGTGCCGCACTCTCAATCGCAACACGCTTTGCCTCCGAATCAGCACGAGCATAAATCTCCGTAGTTTGGACACTGCTGTGTCCGAGGAGGTCTCTCACGTAAATGAGATCAACCTTTGAGTTGACTAACGACATTGCAGCAGAATGCCTTAATGAATGACAACCAATTCCCTCCGGAATAAGGGAAGAATCCTTTTCTCTTGCCATTGCAGTGTATTTTCTCACCATAAAGAACACTCCCTGACGCGTAAACTGTGTTTTCATGTGGTTCTTGAAGAGTAGTTCATTACAGTTTTCGGGCACGTTGAGCTCGTTTTCCTTCATGTATGCCTTAAGAAGAGGAACAACCTGCTTGATGATGGGGACGAATCTCACCTTCGAACCCTTTCCAAAGATCTTGAGAGACTTCGGATTCTCAAGGGAAATATCCTTTACCCTGATGCCGATGAGTTCGCTTACACGTATTCCCGTTGAGTACATCAAAGAAAGCATCAGATGGTCCCGTCTTCCGCTCGGAGTTGTCCTGTCCGGCTGTTCGAGAAGAAGCTTCATTCCGTCGGCCTTGAGGTAAGAGATTTCTCCCTGCTCAACCTTCTTGAAATTGATGGACAGAATCCTCAAACATTCATCGAGATGATCCGGCGAATCGTATTTCACGAATGAAGCGAAGCTCCTGAGGACAGCGAGGCGGTGGTTCCTCGTATTTTCAGTACAGCCCTTTTCTTTTTCAAGCCAATCCAGGAAGTCGGAGACAGTCTCTATTGTGAAGTCCTTCATGTGTATCATATCAGGAATCTTTCCTCTCGTTTCCTCCATAAAAGTGAGAAACAGTGAAAAAACCTTCCTGTATGCCTTAATCGTCACCGCCGAACATCCACGCTGTGAAGTTAGATAGACGGTAAAATACCTATTGATGAGCTTAGCAAAATCTGTTGTAGCGGTATTAGACATATAAAATCTCCCCGAATACAGCGTCTGCATTCTTTGACATCTTCTCTTCAATACTCGGGAATAGTTCGAGAGTCAGTCTCAGATAGTATTCTGTTGCCATTATCGTTCCATGCCCCAGATAGGTTGAAAGAATCGGGAGGGCGACGTACATATCGATGCCGTTTTCTGCCATGTGTTTGAAGGCTCGTATAGTGAAAGTATGTCTCCAGTCATGTATCCTCGGTCCTTT
Source organism: Firmicutes bacterium CAG:95 (assembly GCA_963615025.1). Classification (GTDB taxonomy): domain Bacteria; phylum Bacteroidota; class Bacteroidia; order Bacteroidales; family Paludibacteraceae; genus Colicola. Next base: position 1,722 of record CAVEFV010000185.1, read on the forward strand.
TCCATCCCTCAAATCGGGAATGCCGGCTAGTCTCAATATTTCATGATGTATTCCTTCAACTGTGACCGAATGTAAACGCCTTCCCTGAGTATTCCTGAAGATGTATTCATCGTCTTTAATCGCATAGAAAGTCTTGTCGGCGAAATCCTTCATGAGCTGAAGAACCTCATCCGAGAGAACAACATATCTCTCCTTATTGTTCTTGCTAGTCGTAAGGAGTATTACGCCGTTTTCCAGGTCTACATCCTTTTTCTTTATTGCAAGAGTTTCGTTAATGCGGGTTCCACAACAATAGAGAAGTCTGAAGAGTACGGGAAGCTGTATGGCCGAATACCTGTTTATCGGAGACTCATAATTGTCTACGACATTAAAATAACGTCTTATTTCATCTTCGGTGTAAATATGAGGAACGAACGTCTTCGGAGGGTTCTTTACATCATCAAAGAGAAATATGTCGTAGCCCCGGGGATAGATGAAAAGGAAGAAGTTCTTCGAGTCATTAACCCTTCTGTAGTGCGCAGATGGAGATTCATCATCCCTTTTCTCTATCCATCTTTCAGCATGTTCCTTCGTGAAGGCATTATCTTCACAGTTCTCAGCAATGAATTCGTCGAAACGCCTCAACTGCCCAGTGGCAGTGTCAGGAGTCTTGTAGCCACTGTTTCGTCTATGCTCCAGGTATGATGTAAACTCAGCAGCCAGAAATGACTTGAACGTGTATGTATTCATCTGTCACCTCCTCTTCTGTTGATGTAATATTGACTGTGCACTTCCGGCATGGGAATACAGCACTGCCTGAGCTTTGTGAAATCGATGGAAATATAAGTTTTTGTTGTTTCTGTAGTTCTATGACCTAGAATTGTACTGATGATGGGCATGGATGCATTTTTCTTCAGCAGATAGGACGCAATACTATGACGAAGAGAATGTG
>CAVEFV010000186.1:0-2569 GCA_963615025.1 Firmicutes bacterium CAG:95
GTAAGCATTCTATAAACTACAGGTATAAAACTCTCATACTACAGTTACAGCGACTATCACTTCGTAAGTTGAAGCAGATAGTCGCTGCAATCGTTTGTACCCATTATTTATTACTGCTAGACTTGGTCGCGTAGTTTAGTTGTCATTACAGCCTCTGGATGTTGCTTTTTCCATATGTGTGGCAGCAGGTCTACCAATTCTTCATGGGAGGCTTTCTTCATGTAAGGCATCTTCTCGATGACGCTCTGTAGATAAATTCTCGGATTAACATCATGGTTGCGACAAGTGGCAAGTAGCGAGCACACCACCGCCATGTTTTCGGCAGCCTCATGATTTCCACAGAAGAGATAGTTCTTGCGACCGAGCGTGATGGGACGGATCTCGTTTTCGGCAAGATTGTTGTCCAGCAACAGTCTGCCATCGTCAAGATAATGCATCATGTTGCCCCATCTGGTGTAGGCATAAGTGACGGCCTTGCCCATCTGGGTTGACGGGCCGAACTTCACGCCCTCAGTCTCCATCCAGACTTTCATGGCCTCCATGATTGGGCGGGCCAGCTCGTTTCGCTTCGCCTTGCGTTCTTCCCGGGAAAGGTTGGCTTCATCGCACAGATGCTCTATCTTGTAGAGATGCTGTATTTCCGTCAGGGCATGCTCAGCCGCGGATCTGTTCTCGTCAAGAGCCTGCTCGAAGTGGCGGCGTATATGCACCATGCAATTCACCAGGCACACGTCGGCATTGGTCTTGAAGGCTGTCTCATAGCCCGCAAAACCATCGCATTGCATGAATCCTTTGAATTGATATTTCCCGGCCAGGGTCTGTATGACCGCTCCGGCCCGGGAGCCTTTTTCATAATGGAAGGCGGCAAGCTTTTCCATTACAGCCCGCACCATCCATAGATATTCCTTGGCGGCCTTGTGCTTGTCCTTGTCTATAACCGGAGTCGTGGTCTCGTCGGCCTGGACATAACCGCTCTTCATTATCTCCTCTACAAGAGCGGAGTAAAGCGGGCGGAGCTGTTTCATGGTCTTCTTGAACCAGCCGTCGACGGTATTCTCCTTCAGACCTTTCATGCCGAGATGGGCAAACTGCTTTATCTGACGGTAGAAAGGCACGTTGTATTCATACTTCTGCAAGAGTATCTCTGTCAGCAGGCTGGCGGCTGCGACGGCTTTGTCTATCGGCATAAGCGGCATCGGAGCTATCTCCACACCTTTCTTTCCTTGGGGAGGCAGCGCAGTGTTGTCTTTGAGTGCGTATTTCGGACGTATAATCTCACGGATATAGAGTTGGCCGGGCCTGTGTTCGACGACACGGGTTATCTCCTCACCGATTTTCTTATAGAGGTCAAGGTCTATTCCGTCGGGCTCGATGACGGTCTTCTCCAGTACCGGCAGATTCTCCATCATGATGCGGTTCTCCCGCTTCTGCTTACGGCATTCAGTCTTGCGCTTCTCAATTTCGGCGACAGCCTCTTCACGCTTCTCCTCTGCTTGCTGCAGCTGGTCTGCAAACTGGTCTGCAAAGAGATCGGGATAGTTTGGGTCATACACCTGGAGTTTCTCCGATCTACGCCCAAAGAGCTGGCGGTTCAGGTAGGCCACCTGAGCCGTCAGCTCCTTGATACGCAGGTTGAGTGCATCAACCTCCTTCTTGTGAGTCTCTTTTGTCTTTTTCAGATTCTCAGACAATGCGACAATGGTAGAATTCTGCTGTTCCACCATCTTCTTCAACATATTTGTCGGCTCTTGCATTGTCTGGTTCCTTTAGTTCTTTGATGTATGCAAAGGTGCTAATTTCCAGTGAGATATACAAGTGTTTCGACGACTTTTTTAGGTAGAATGAAAACTTTTTCTACACCTCATATTCATGTCTTTGGGCCCTTAGCCGTCGTAGTCTTTGCTCGGGATTTTCCTGTAATCCTTCGACCATCACCACCAGATCCCGCCATTCCATGGGATAGCTTTTTGACTCGGGGGAATACCGTGGCAGTTGGAAGCGTCCGGCCTCGAGCCGTTTTACATACATCACCATACCGCCGTCCTCGGCATGAAGCAGCTTCATCAACTTGCGGCTGGAGCCGATGAAGATGAAAACGTCTCCGTTCTTCACATCGCTTCCCATCTTCTCATGGACTACACCGCAGAGAGAACTGATGCCTTTGCGCATGTCCGTCTTTCCCGGACACAGATAGTAGCGCATGGTGTCGTTAAGGCAGAACATGGCAGGACAGACTTTTGGTCAGTAATTCCATCAAGACACTCTCTGTTCCCGGGCCGAAGTGAGCGCGCAGGCCATTGGGAAACAGTACCGAAGCTCCGCTTACCGGCTGTCCCGAGAAGGAGGGGACTGCAGGCTGGGCTGCCTTGAAAGTTATCGGAGCCAGCTCGCCGTTTCCTTCCGTCTCCGAGAATTTCTTCCGCCAATAGTAATAGGTGGAATAACTCGTACCTATTTGCTTCAGGTACATCTTCAAACTCATGCCACTCTGCTGGTGGTTCAACTGCAGTTGTTCAAACTCTTCGTTTGTCATCGTTTCTGAATTAGTTGTTATTCATTGCGGGGCAAA
>CAVEFV010000187.1:0-2381 GCA_963615025.1 Firmicutes bacterium CAG:95
GACGGCATCCTCCGCATGCGCGGGCAGGCATCCAAGGCCGAGGTTGCCCAGAAATTCGGCGTGTCCGAGCGCACCGTCCAACGTGTATGGGCGAGATCCGAACCCGACGGCCACTATCATCCGTGGTCGATTGTCACGGACCCGTATGCCCGCATGATGATCCGGTCGGCATGGCGGTTCGAGAATAACCCCGGCCTCATGGAAGCCGAGGATTGGACGTGTTGCGAGATCCTGCGGATGATCCGCATCCACGGACCCGATAAGGTCCGCGACACCCTCGCATCATGCCTAGGACAACCGAACCTCCGAGGGCCTCATGAATCCCGCAGGTCGGGCAAAAAGTAAAACGGCCGAGGCGCGCGCGCGTAGGGCATCCCGAAAATCCGCCGATGATGCCGAGGTCCTCGACCCGGACGATCCCGAATTCGATGCGAAACTCGACGCCTCGATAGAGCGGGCATACGAGCGCATCGAGGACGAATTGAACCGGATGATCGAGGACCTGCGAGCCTTCCGAACCGTGCCCGTCCCGCAATGTGTGTCAACCCGTGTGTCACGCATTGTGTCACGAAAAGTTGTCATCGAGGTTGTCACGCATGTTGTCGCCGAAATACCTGCGCAGGCGTGACACACGGGCATGCGCCTGCGCGATGGCAGGACCTCCGAATCGGCATTGTGAACGGGCATTGTGAACACATCGTGAACACCCCCGTGCGGATTGGCACCGGGTCGGCACGGGAATACCTGCGCACCCGCGCATACGTGCCCGCACGATGGCAGGCCGTGCGGATTGAACAGGCACGGACACCGGCACGCATTGGCACGGTTGACACCAATCCGCACACCAATCCGCACGGTCGGATTCATGGTTGAGCCGTCTCAACGTCGAGCCGATCCGAGGCATCCCCTCGACGCTCAACCTGCGCTCAATCCTCGCACGCGGGCACCCGATGGCCTCGCGCTCATGCCCGCTCAACCGCTCAACCGTTGAGCGAGATCCTCCCGCGTGTCTCGCAATGTGTTGATGCGAATCCGCAATTACGTTCCAATCCGAACACTAGTTCGCCGTCGGGATTCTAGTGTCTCGACCGGACACTAGTGTGCGGTCCGAGCCGAGGTCCTCGATGGCCGAGGGCAGGTCCTCCGATCCGTCAAGTACACATCCGGGTAGCCGTCGTGGACAAATTCACGGCCACCGTGTGCGCATGCCCGCAGGCGGACACATGAGCGCGATTAAGCGCGCACACCCGTGTGCTCGATGTGTCGCGCCCGTGTGTCCGCTTGCCGGCGATCGCGATTACGTTCCGCCCGCGGACACACACGAGGCCGGCGAAAAGGGTCTCACGCCGGCGGGCGCGTTAAAAAACTGGCCTGCGCATTGCACATGCGGGCGATGGTACGGGCACACAATGTGCGCACACAATGCGAGCACACAATGCGAGCACACAATGTGCGCACACAATGTGCGCACACGAGGCAGGGCCTCCCCCTCATGGCATCGGCAGGTAGGGGGGCAGGGCAGGAATCCGGCAGGATAGGGCGAGAATCGAATCGAGAGACGGGGGGGACGTTCCCGACCGCCGAGGCGGTCGGTTCCCCCCCGGACCCCCCCTCATCACGAGCGACGGGCACGGTCCGAGGTCCTCGACGATCCGCCGAGGTTCCGACCAAAAAACCGAATGCCGAAAAAGGCGCGTCTAGCGGTGATTAAGCGGTGAGAATCGCGACTTTTTCGAGGGTCGGGGATGCGCTCGATCCGAGCCGTCCTAGCGACGATACGGCGACGAAAAACCGTGCCCGTTCCCTCATGCTCGCATACGCATCCGAGCGCATGCCTAGGAATCCCTCGCAGGGCCTCCGCCGTGCCCTTAGACGCGACGTTGAGCGTCGGGACGTCCTCGCATACCTCCGAGGCATCCTCGCGCCTTCTAGGGCCGTTCCTGCGCGTCTCGCCTCCCGCGCCCGCACCCACACACACGGAACCGCCGGAAGCGAGATCCTGCGAGAGCCGGGCGGATCCTCATGCACGCGGACACACACGTCCTAGAAGGGCATCGACGCAACATAACTCGCACTTATTGGCAGGATACGAAAATCGTCGGGATAACCCCCCCGACTGGGGCCAAACTTGTACGTCGCCGGACCACGATAAAATCCCGAACGACAACAACGTACCCTCAATGGATGGGGCAGGATAAAAGCGTTCGGGACCCGGTAGGCACGCGCCTAGAAATTCGTTTGCACAATGCCATTAAATCGTGTGATGGTCCTTATGGTCTCAATCCGAATGACGGTCATCGTCCAAACCGTAGCCGTCATCGGACCACGATACCATGACGCAATCGCAGTTAACCTCCGAGCAACGCATAGAATTCCGCGAC
>CAVEFV010000188.1:0-2330 GCA_963615025.1 Firmicutes bacterium CAG:95
CGGGAATATGAATCGTCCATCAGGTCGGACAATCCGTCGCAAGCCCTTACAGAGGTACTTGTGACAGAGCCGTCGTATCACGGAAAACATCGTCCAGCCCGCGTGCTGAAGGGCGAAATCACCGAAGAAATAGACCGATGGCTTGCCGAGAATGAGCGTAGACGTTCGAAAGGCATGCGCAAGCAGTGCCTGAATGCCAAGGAGATACACCGTCAACTTTTAGAAAAGGACCTTGTGGTAAGTTATTCGAGTGTCTGCAAATATGTGGCTGCAGTCAAGGCCTCTAGTTGTAAGCCACGCCCGTCGAAAGACGTGTTCGTACATCAGGAATATGAACCTGGAATAGATTGCGAGTTCGACTGGGGCGAGGTGAAACTTGACATACAGGGAAAACAGACCAAGTTCACGATGGCAGTGTTTACGCTTGCGCACAGCAACGGCAGATACGCATACTTGTTCAGACATCAGGACTCGTTGGCGCTTATGGAAGCCCACAGAAACTTCTTCAAGGAAGTGCAAGGAGTGCCGGAAGTGATGGTCTATGACAATATGCGCGTAGCGGTAGCCTTCACGGAAGACGGAAAGAAGCCGACACTTGTGATGCAACGCCTGACAAACTTCTACCGGTTCGCATTCCGCTTTTGCAATGCAAGGGCCGGATGGGAAAAGGGACACGTAGAACGCAGCGTAGAGGTAGTCCGCAGTCGCGCATTCAAGCCGCGTACTAGTTTTGACACCATAGAGGAGGCTCAAGAATGGCTGACAAAGATATGCGGACAGATGAATCACGAGCCTGGAAGTCTGGCAACAAAGGACATAATCTTCAAACTGCAGAAAGACCTTGATGCGCTGATGCCATATCCAGGAGAAATGGGGTGCTTCGAACTGATAGAGTGCAGTGTCGACAAACTTTCGACAATTGTATACAAGTACTCACATTACTCAGTTCCCGACGAACTTGCTGGAAAGAGCGTTATGGTGAAAGTGTATAGCGAAAAACTGGTCATTTATGATGACACCAACAGGAAGGTAGCCGAGCACGAACGCAGCTATGTCAAAAATGGTTGGAGGATAGATATTAATCACTATATCAACACTTTGTTGCGCAAGCCTGGAGCGCTTCCCGGCTCAACTGCGCTCAAACAAATGCCCCAGAAGATGCAGAATCTGTACCGTGTTCACTTCAGGGAATGCGGAAAGGACTTTCTACTGCTCCTGAAGTTCGCTTCCGAGAACGGCTACAGCTATGACGACATACTTGATGCGGCTGAAATTATACGGCGGAGAGGCGCGAAGCGCCTCTCCTTGGACCAGCTGAAAGTGGCGCTGCAGGCATCCAGGTCCAAGGAAACCATTTCTCCGAACGCGGAATCTTCCGATGAGTATCTTGAAATCACCATCGGTTCCGAGGATATACTTAACCAGCTCTCCTCAATGATGGGGCAATAACAACTCAATACACTATGACTGAATATATTGAAGAGAATAAGACTCTTATGGAGTATCTCAAGGCACTGAATATGCCTTCCATAAAAGAATATATAGAAGATATTGAAAAACAGGCCTATGCAGAGCAGTGGACATACCGTCAGTTCCTGAGTAAACTGATGGAAGCAGAGGTTCACCGCCGCGCTGAAAACCGCAAGGCTCAGCGCTTAAGGCAAGCCGGCTTTCCCGAAATGAAATATCTGCAGGAACTGGAGCGCACGGAACTTCCAGCAGAGTGCAGGACCATATTGCCTGAGCTTGAAACACTTAACTTCATACGCGAAGGACGCAATATTGTAATGTATGGCAATCCTGGAACAGGCAAAACTCACACGGCTATAGGTCTTGGCATAAAAGCCTGTATGGAAGGATACAGCGTATTCTTTGTCACTATCCCACAACTGCTTGTGCAGATACGCGAGGCCCAGTCGGCAAGGACTCTGCACAAACTTCAATACCGTTTTCTCGCTTACGATCTCGTTATCTGCGACGAATTCGGTTACGTCAGTTTCGATAAGGAAGGAGGTGAGCAAATCTTTAACCATCTGTCACTCAGGGCGGGCAAGAAAGCAATCATCACGACTACAAACCTTCCTTTTACGCGCTGGGATGAAATAATAAAAGACAAAGCACTCTGCTCTGCCCTTGTTGACCGGTTATGCTACAAGGCTTTCCTCGTCAATATGTCCGGTGCTTCCTATCGTGTGAAAGAAACTCGAAAAATGTTCAATAATACGCTATAAAATCAACCGACTCTTGCTATCTTTGAGGCGTTCTGAACCTCTACTGGGTGGTACACTTTTAAAATAGAATCTGGTACACTTTTCAGTTACTACATACAC
>CAVEFV010000189.1:0-2329 GCA_963615025.1 Firmicutes bacterium CAG:95
CTACAAAGCAGCGTGGCAAGTACGAGCAATAACATCGTCCTGCTGTTCTTTTGTAAGGTTAATGAAGCGTACAGCGTAACCAGATACACGAACTGTGAAGTTAGCATATTCAGGTTTTTCCGGATGTGCTTGACAATCCTTGAGTTTTTCAACACCGAATACGTTTACGTTTAAGTGATGTGAACCTTTAGAGAAGTATCCGTCAAGAACGCTTACAAGGTTCTGTACCTGTTCGTCTTCGCTGTGACCAAGTGCTGAAGGGTTGATTGTCTGAGTATTAGAAATACCGTCCAAAGCATATTTGTATGGTACTTTTGCTACAGAGTTCAAAGATTTAATCAAACCTTTTGTTTCTGCACCGTAAGAAGGGTTAGCTCCTGGTGAGAATGGTTCGTGTGCTTTACGTCCATCAGGAAGAGCACCTGTTGCCTTTCCGTAAACAACGTTAGAAGTAATTGTAAGAATAGATGTTGTTGGTTCTGCATTGCGGTATGTAGGATGCTTTTCAATCTTAGACATAAATGTTTTGAGCAACCATACAGCAATTTCATCAGCTCTTTCATCATCCTGGCCATAACGTGGAAAGTCGCCTTCAATTACAAAGTCTTTTGCAAGACCTTTTACAACTTCTTTTACAGTGCCAGTTTTCTTGTCTTTTACTTCAACATCACCACGAATAACCTTTACTTTTGCATATTTAATTGCAGAAAGTGAATCTACTACGTGAGAGAATCCTGCAATACCTGTTGCAAATGTTCGTTTAATTTTTGTATCTTCAAGAGCAAGTTCTGCAGCTTCGTAGTAATATTTATCGTGCATATAGTGAATTGCATTCAAAGCGTTTACATACAAGTCTGCAAGCCATTCAAGGTAAAGGTCATATTTTGCCATAACTTCTTTGTAATCAAGATATTCAGAAGTAATTGGAGCATAAGCAGGACCTACCTGAACACCTGGTGTAAGTCCGGCTTCTTCATCACGACCACCGTTGATAGCGTAAAGTAAAGCTTTTGCAAGGTTTGCACGAGCACCGAAGAACTGCATTTCCTTACCTGTCTGTGTAGCAGATACACAACAGCAGATTGAATAATCATCACCCCAGATTGGACGCATAATGTCATCGTTTTCATACTGGATAGAAGATGTATCAATAGAAATTTTTGCAGCGTACTTGCGGAAGTTTTCAGGCAGTCTCTTTGAATAAAGAACTGTCATGTTTGGCTCTGGAGAAGGTCCCATGTTTTCAAGAGTATGGAGGAATCGGAAGTCATTTTTTGTTACCATTGAACGGCCATCTTGTCCAAGTCCACCAACTTCAAGAGTTGCCCAAATTGGATCGCCAGAGAACAAGTTGTTGTAAGATTCAATACGGGCAAAACGAACCATACGGAATTTCATAACCATGTGGTCAACGAGTTCCTGTGCCTTTTCTTCTGTTAATATACCTTTTTTAAGATCACGTTCAATATAAATGTCAAGGAATGTAGAAATACGTCCAACTGACATAGCAGCACCATTCTGAGTTTTAATTGCTGCAAGGTAACCAAAATAAAGCCACTGGAAAGCTTCTTTTGCTGTTGCTGCCGGTTTAGAAATATCATAACCGTAGATTGCGGCCATATCTTTAATACCCTTGAGAGCCTTAATCTGTTCAGCAACTTCTTCTCGAAGACGAATAACATCTTCTGTCATTGTTCCGTAACCGATGTTTGCAAAATCTTTCTGTTTCTGTTCAATAAGATAATCAATACCATAAAGTGCAACCCGGCGATAGTCACCAACGATTCGTCCGCGTCCGTATGTATCAGGCAAACCTGTCAAAATGTGTGAAGAGCGCGCCTTACGTATTTCAGGTGTGTAAACCTGGAAAACTGCATCAGAGTGTGTTTTATGATATTCTGTAAAGATTTTGTGTAATTCAGGATTTGGTTTGTATCCGTACATTTCGCAAGACTGTTCTGCCATACGAATTCCACCAAAAGGCATAAATGCACGTTTTAAAGGTTTATCTGTCTGCAATCCGACAACCTGTTCCAGTTCTTTTCCTTCTGGACAAATATATGCAGCAGGATGAGCTGTAAGACCGGTTACAACATCTGTATCCATGTCAAGAACACCAGTTCTCTGCTTACCATCCAGACCAACAGAAACTTTTGTATGCTCAGCCTTCTGCAATTTCTGAAGTTCATCAAACAACTTGTCTGTTGCAGGTGTTGCTCCCTTTAAAAATGATGAATCACCATCATACTGAGTGTAGTTAGCCTGTATAAAGTCGCGAACATTGATTTCGCCAGTCCATAAGCCTTCAGAATTAAATCCTTCCCATTCT
>CAVEFV010000190.1:0-2246 GCA_963615025.1 Firmicutes bacterium CAG:95
ATCGGCTTGGTGCTGATGCGGTCAGGGGTAACACCCGTTCCCATCCCGAACACGACGGTTAAGACCTGACCGGCTGAAAATACTACATTGGTAACGATGTGGGAAGATAAGTGGGTGCCAAGCTTTTTATAAAAATGATTCTGCGGAAAGCGCACGGGGATTCATGATCCCGGATCATTCTGAGCAATAGTCGCAATGCGTAATCTCCCGCCTACGGCGGTCGATCACGTGCTGGCGCACTATAGAAATCGTCCTAAACAGACTCTTATGAAAGCGAGCTTTCAACGAGCTGTTTCATCCGATTTCTGCATTGCTCACATTGTACCTTGAAAATTACATATCTGCAAAAATAATGATTATTCTATACGAAATAGAGTAAGACATCCGAGGATACAGTCGAAAGATTGTAAACATAAAACAAACTATGAGAACAGGCTGATGCGAAAGCGTCAGAATGGACCAGACCAGGTGATACACGCTAGTATCACTGAGATGTCTCCTTCTCGGGAGCATTTCTTAATTGGTTAAGCATTAAGAGCATAGGGTGGATGCCTAGGCACTAAGAGCCGACGAAAGACGTGATAAGCTGCGAAAAGCGACGGGGATTGGCAAATACGAAGTGATCCGTCGATATCTGAATGGGGAAACCTACTGGAGCAGACCTCCAGTATCCATACGTAAATACATAGCGTATGGAAGGGAACCCGGTGAACTGAAACATCTAAGTAGCCGGAGGAAAAGAAAGAAAAATCGATTCCGAAAGTAGCGGCGAGCGAAATTGGAAGAGCCCAAACCGAGTTGCGTGCAATTCGGGGTTATGGACTGCATTTAGTTCTTAAGAGTGAATAGAAGACGATGGAAAGCGTCGCCATAGAGGGTGAAAGCCCCTTATATGAAGCTCGAGAGAATGAGCAGTATCCAGAGTACTGTCAGACACGTGGAACCTGGCAGGAAGTCGGGGGGACCACCCCCCAAGGCTAAATACTCCTTAGTGACCGATAGCGCATAGTACTGTGAAGGAAAGGTGAAAAGGACCCCGGGAGGGGAGTGAAAGAGAACCTGAAACCCTGTGTTTACAAGCTGTGGAACACCGAAAGGTGAACCGCGTACTTTTTGTAGAACGGTCCGGCGAGTTATATATACTGGCAAGGTTAAGAGCTTAAGGCTCGGAGCCGCAGCGAGAGCAAGTCTGAATAGGGCGTAAAGTCAGTAAGTATAGACCCGAAACCGGGTGACCTATCCATGTCCAGGATGAAGCTAAAGTAAAATTTGGTGGAGGTCCGAACGCACATCCGTTGAAAAGGGTGGCGATGAGGTGTGGATAGCGGAGAAATTCCAATCGAACCCGGAGATAGCTGGTTCTCCTCGAAATAGCTTTAGGGCTAGCCTGATGTGATGTCTGCTGCAGGTAGAGCACTGAATTCTTGAGGGGGCGTCAAAGTCTACCAAGAGATATCAAACTTCGAATGGCAGTCAGATTAACATTGGAGTCAGACTGTGCGATATAAATTGCATAGTCAAAAGGGAAACAGCCCAGATCTACAGCTAAGGTCCCAAAGTACGTGTTAAGTGGTAAAGGATGTGGGATTTCACAGACAACTAGGATGTTGGCTTAGAAGCAGCCACACATTCAAAGAGTGCGTAATAGCTCACTAGTCGAGAGGTCCTGCGCCGAAAATTAACGGGGCTAAAACACGACACCGAAGCTTAGGGATTGCGAAAGCAATCGGTAGAGGAGCATTGAAGATTCGTAGAAGCGGTACCGTAAGGAGCCGTGGAGGATCTTGAAGAGAGAATGCCGGAATGAGTAGCGAGATGGAGGTGAGAATCCTCCAGGCCGAATATCTAAGGTTTCCAGGGTAAAGCTGATCTGCCCTGGGTAAGTCGGGACCTAAGGCAAGGCTGAGAAGCGTAGCCGATGGACAGCTGGTTTAGATTCCAGCACCTTACAGTATCAGAAATGTGGGGACACATGGAGGAAAGAAGAGCCGGGAATGAAGAGACCGGTGCAAGCACAGGAGCTGACAGGTAGGAAAAACCGCCTGTTAAGGCGAGGGTGTGATGCGGAGCGAAATTGAAGTAGCGAAGCTTCCGGAGTCTGTGGCGAGAAAAGCCGCTATTGTGTACTGTAAGCCCGTACCGCAAACCGACACAGGTAGATGAGGAGAGAATCCTAAGGCCGGCGGGAGAAGCATTGTTAAGGAACTCGGCAAAATGACCCCGTAACTTCGGGAGAAGGGGTGCCT
>CAVEFV010000191.1:0-2126 GCA_963615025.1 Firmicutes bacterium CAG:95
TAAGTCGGGTAATAGTGCGTCGGACGGGATTTTTGAGGGGTAAAAATCGTACTTATTTTCTTTTATTAGAAAGATTTAGCTTGCATTTTTTGCTCATATTTGGTATACTTATACCATGAGTGAGAAGTATCCGTACGTATTAGGAATTGATAGAGATGACGGCTTAATGGTAAGTCTGAACACGCTTGTCGGGGAATATGAGCTCCCGAGAGTGGTCGAAACATTCGTGGATTGTAAAGTCAAAGGCCAGATTAACCTGAAATACAGCGAAAGAGAGTGCAGAGGACGCAAGTCGTATGATCCATATATGATGCTGACACTCTTCATCGTCGGCATTATGAAGGAAGTAAGGGCCTGCAGAAAGCTCGAGTGGTTTGCTCAGGAGACATTATGGGGTATGTGGATCTGCCACAATCTAAAACCGAACTTCAGAACAATCAATGATTTCAGAAAGAACAATGCTGAGGAGATAGCAGCTGTTTTCTATGCTTTCAATCAATTTCTGAAGGAAGATGTGTCCAGCTCGACTGGGATTCCGGTTTTCAACGGATGTCTCTCTGTCGACGGTACGAAGATCAGAGCCCAGCAGTCCAAGGACGGCTGCCACACCGCAAACAAGATCGGCGACAGAATTCAGAACGATAAGAACAGAATTGCCGAAATCACTGCATTTCTGAAAGATGATGCTTCCTGGGAAGAGGGATGTGATGAAGAGACTCTGCCCGAGGAGACCAAGGCAAAGCTTGAAAGCCTGAAGAAGTATAAGGAAAGGGAGAAGAAGCACGAAGAAATCCAGGCGGCAATCCGCGAGACAGGAGAACAGTATTCAGAGAACGATCCTGATGCAAGGCTGATGAAGAACCATTACGGTGGATGTAATCCTTCTTATAATATACAGACCGCAGTTGACACCGAGAGCCATCTCATCGCTGCCGTCAATCCAACCAACAAGTGCACCGACCACGGGCTCATCAGACCGACCATCGACAATGTCTCCAGGGGCGAGGACGAAATCGTTGAAGTTATTGCAGATAATGGTTATGCGCAGCCGGAAGACATGGTTGACAGCCTTGAGAACGGAATAATCCCCAACACTTTCCTTTCAAAATACGAGGACGAGAACGGAAACAAAATCCACAACAAGGAAATCGAACTCGAGTTCAAGTATGAAGAGAACGATGTGACGGATGATGAAAAGGCCTCGACAAAAGCTGAAAACCTGAAGAAATGCCTCCGTGCAGGCGTCGTCCCCGAGCCTTACAAGGACTACCTGGAACCTGTCAAAGATGAGAAAGGCGAAGTGAAAGTCTTCCATAGATCCAGTAAGGATATTGAATCCGACATACCTTTCGGACTGAAGAAAATGACGGAAGATGAGATGAAGACGAAGGCTAAGGAAGGCTACTTCATCAGGGATCCGAAGAAGAACGAAGTCTACTGTCCTGGTGGCAAGGTTCTCAGGAAGAAAGCGGATAAAGGCGGTGGAATAATAAGGTATGCCAACAAGCTCGCCTGCAAGAAATGTCCGTTCAAAGAGAAGTGCTTCAACAGTACGAAGGTGACGAAGTGGAAGGAGATTGACTTCTCGAAGAACTGCCGGATCAAGGAAGCTCCTTTCCGTAGTGACGGCAAGGATGAGCCGATAGAAAAGGTGCCGAAGATAGAACGGAAAGTGACGGGAGTGACGAGGTGGAAAGAGGTGCACTTCATCTTCCGACCCGACCAGGACAAACTGGATAAGCGGAAATGCACATCCGAGCATCCGTTCGGAACCATAAAAAGGATAATGCATTGTGATTACTTCCTGCTCAAGGGACTTCAGAAAATAAAGGCTGAAGCCAGCCTCTTTGCACTCGGATACAACATCAAGAGAGCTTTGAACATATTTTCAGCTCCGACCCTGATGCGGGTAATGGGAAGATAAGGGGAAGAATACCCCATTTCACAACTTTTTCATAAGAGACATCGAAGAACGGCCAAGAAAAGGTCGATTTTTTATGCCCGAATTCCCCGGTTGGCGTAAAAGCGAGCCGTCAGAAGCCGTTTTTAGTGGCATACAGGGCCTGCTAGAGGGCTGTTTTGGAGGGTTAAATTGAGTCTAAATCACATTTTAGGACAGTCTGGGG
>CAVEFV010000192.1:0-2110 GCA_963615025.1 Firmicutes bacterium CAG:95
TGCCACCAGTGAAGGATGTTGACTTCTTTCTCGATAACGGTTTCTATAGTCTGGACTTTCTGTTCTTCCCAGCACCACGAAACACGCTGAAAATCAGCAAGTTACGCAAATTACGCACAATTTTACGCATAAAAATCGTAAGGTTGTGCGTAAATTATTTTACTTAACCGCCCTATACTCTGGTAGCCCGAAGGCTCGGTTTACCCCGGAAAGAACCCGGGTCCAGCTTCGCCATACGTCGCCGCGTACAACAAAAATTCCCGCCCCTCCGAAGAGAGACGGGAAAATTTTTTCAACATATGTCCGTGTACCTCTGGGAATATCAGAAAAGAACAGACCTTCTACTTTAATGAAGTGATTTTACACCTTCACATTTGGATTTCTGTACTGTCCGTGCTGCTTGGTCTTGCCGTTGCCATACTGGATGGCGAATTTGGGGCAATGATGCAGACAACGGAAGCACAGGGCGCATTCTTCCTTCACCCATACGGGCTTCTTGTCCCGGATTTCAATGGCCTGCACAGGGCACTTCTTCGCACAAAGGCCGCAGCCGATGCACTGCTCCTCGACATAGAAGTTCTTCGTCTTTCGTTCGGAGTTCAGAAGCGGGTCGGTGAACAGTCTCACGGCATATGGCAGACGTCCGGAAGTGTGATTGCCGGTGACCTTGCGGCTGATTTGGTCAATCTCAGCATCAATATACTTTTCGGCCTCTTCATTTATCTTTGCCACCTTGGCGGCATCGGAGAGGTCAAACATCGGAGTCCAGGTGTCAGGCATCCTGACGCCGAAGGAGGCGGAAAGCTGAACGCCACGACGCTTTAGAATTCGTCTTGCATCCTCTCCGCAGCATCCCGGCGTGGTGCCGTAGGTCGCAACGAGGAAGGTGTAACCTGAGCCGGAGAGCGTCAATCGCTCCAGGAACTGACGCATCAGGAACGGAAGTTCCCACCAATGGGTTGGGGTGACGATGCCGAAGATTTCGCCATCCGTGAGCGTGATGTCGGGCTCAAGTCCTTCTATTGAAACTGCCGTGTCGATAAGCGCTTCGGCTATTCGCTGCGCAACATATTTGCTGTTGCCTGTGCCCGAGAAATATACAATCATAGACTATCCTGTTCTTAAAGTCCGGCAAACTTTACCATGAATGTCTGGGGCAGCAGCTTCGCAAGTACCCGATAGAACTTGTAGAACGCCCCTGTCGTGTACACTGCCCTGCCTCGTTTCGCAGCACGCAAAGAATTCACGGCCGCCTTGTTCACGTCCACATAGGGCAGACGGCTCTGGCCCTTAGACGGACTGGCGGTCATTTCGGTGGCCATCATCCCCGGGCAGACGGCGCAGACATTGATCCGTCGGCCTTTCAGTTCCTGCCGCAGGCCGATGCATATTTCATATACAAGGGACTTCGTGGCTCCATATAGAATCATTCCTGTATTCGGTACAAAAGCGGAAGTGGACGAAACCTCCACAATGGTTCCTCCGTCAGCGATATACGGCAGGCAGGTCTTTGTGACGGCAACGGCGCCCTTGCAATTGAGGTCTATCATAGAGAGGGCCTTTTCAAGCGGCATAGACTCAAAAGTGCCACTAATGCAAACACCGGCATCGTGGACAAGCAGCCGGACCTCGGGCCTTTCTTCCTGTAGTTTCTTCTGTAAGGTAGCCATGCTGCCCATATCCGATAAGTCCAGAGGAATAATCTCGCATTTCTTGTCCGGATAATTTCCGGCCACTTGTTTAAGCCGCTCTTCCCTTCGGGCGATGAGCCAGAGTTCGTCAATCTCCGGGAATACCTTTGTGACGGCATCCACATACGCAGTGCCAAGTCCGGATGATGCTCCTGTTATTATCGCTATAGCCATATTGTTCGTTGTGAATTGAATAAACCTCGCTTTATTGTTGCAAATTTACAACATTTCAGCGATATAACCATGCAAAAGCCCCTCCGGAGAGCATCCGAAGGGGCTTAAGGAGAGATGGCAAGACTACTCGCCGCTGGTCCAAGTCGCGTCCGCGTACATGACGCCGGACTTCTCGCCCGTGGCGCTGTTCACGAAGTAATACTTGAAGAACACGCGCGGTGCGCCTGCCCCCAGGACGCCGTTCT
>CAVEFV010000193.1:0-2107 GCA_963615025.1 Firmicutes bacterium CAG:95
TAGACCGCATAGCGGCCATCACAAAAACGGCAATGGTTGCGGATTCGGACAAGCCGGAGACTCTCAGTGATGATGAATGGGAGCTGGTGAAAATGAGGCGGATTGAAAAAACTCAAATATCCGATTCCTCAAGCTCCACAGATCCAATGCCTAAGGAAAAAGAAGCATAAAAAAATAACGCCCCCCTCAGGAGCGTTGGCAGATGGGCAGCCTTTCACAGGTTGCCCATGCTGTTTCTTATCAAGTTATTCATTTCCCTACTATATTATATAGTAGGCTTAGGAGGTGCCATTATGGCAGGAATCAGAACCCGCAAGCGCGGGAACAGCTACAGCTACATCTTCGAGGCGGGCCGTGATGAGGACGGCCGCAGGAAGGTAGTAGAAAAGGGCGGCTTCAAGTCAGAGACTGAGGCAATGGATGCAGGCATGGATGCCTATATCTCATGGAAGCACGGAGACATCGGCATAACATCAGAAAAAATCACTCTCATTGATTTCATCAGGCAGTATGTAGAGATGCGCAAGGACGAGCTTGCCCCTACATACATGGCAACCCTAGTCTCCCATGCCAACAACAATATTATACCGTATCTGGGGAAAATGGCAGTCCAGGACATCAACCCCCTGGCAGTCAGCAAATGGCTCTCCATACTAGTCAAAAGGAAGCTTGCCAAGAAAACCATTATGACCATCCGAGCCATGTTCCATGCCATCATGGAGTATGCCATCTTCCCTTCCCAGCTGATAAACAGCAATCCGGTGGTGCGTATGCCGCTGCCAAAGAGCGTACCGGACAATGTAAATCCCCATGTGGTTATCCTGCCAGAGAAATTTATGGAGATCATGGGCAGGCTGGGAGAATTTACCCCTGCTGGTACCGTAGCCATGCTGCAATACAATGGCGGACTGCGTATCGGCGAAGCCCTGGGCATGACCTGGGACAGGATAAACCTCAATGAATGTACCATGACCATCGACCGGCAGATTACCGGTGCCCAGCACCGTTTCAGCCAGCCAAAGACTCTCAGCAGCATCCGCACCATTGTCCTTCCACCTACCCTGGCAAAGTACCTGATGCGGTTAAAGCAGCATCAGCTAGAAGCCCGTATGCGTAGCGGCACCAAATATTACAATGCGTATACCGACAACGAGGGATTCATTAAATACTGCAAGAGGGCTATCCCCCAGGGTACCGTTTTGGTACAGCCGGTAGTCATGTCAAAGCAGGGCAAAATCTGCTCCTATGGTTCCATTCAGGACCATTTCAAGGCTGCCGGTTTTTCCTCCCACTCACTGAGGCACTCCCACGCTACCCTCCTGGTAGAGGGCAACGCTTCCTTTAAGGATATTTCCGCCAGATTGGGCCATGCAAATACTTCCACAACCATGAATATTTATGCACATAATACACCCGCTATGCAAAAACACACAGTCGATATATTCGAGAATGTACTCCAGAACAACCTAGCTAAAAATACCCCTTGCAGACAAAATGCAGACATTTGAAAAACCGACCCCCACGGCATAAGGCTTCATACGCTTTTTACAATGTATACAGAATATATTGGGCAGGTGATTTTGTGGTATTTTATGATGTTTAAAAAATAGCCGTCAAGCCTTGTTTTTATTGGCTTCGTAGGTTTTTAATGTTTTTTGTGGTCTAGGGTAGTTTTTGTTTGCATTTGTTCGCTTTGCAGACAAATTGCAGACAATTCTCCCCAGTCATGCAGACAAATTGAAAGACAGCTGATGTATAAAAATCAGCTGTCTTTGTATTTTACATAGTATGTTCTTATTTTAATTTGTCCAATATTCCACTCACGGAGCCTGGATTATCTTTTATATACTTGGCAAAAATCTTTATTGCATCCCACTCACCATCTGATGCCCTCAATGAACGCATCTTTCTTTCCGTGCCATCGGCAGCCCCTGGACGTCTGCCAGCTCCTTCACGTTTACCGCCCCAGCCATTTGCCATTTCCTTCACCGCCTTTAAAGTACAAGAAGCCGAATACAGCCCACATGATTACGGCAGAAATTACTAGGGCGTAATCCAATACACCCATGTCTACAAAAAAATCTTTGCTTAGCATTATCCTTATGCT
>CAVEFV010000194.1:0-2101 GCA_963615025.1 Firmicutes bacterium CAG:95
GGGTTGCGCTCGTTGCGGGACTTAACCCAACATCTCACGACACGAGCTGACGACAGCCATGCACCACCGTTCACCCGTATAGCTATCTCCCTGTCTCCAGGGCCTTTACGGGGATGTCAAACCCAGGTAAGGTTTTCCGCGTAGCCACGAATTAAACCACATGCTCCACTGCTTGTGCGGGCCCCCGTCAATTCCTTTAAGTTTTATTCTTGCGAACGTAGTACCCAGGCGGAGGACTCACTGCGTTAGCTGCGGCGCCGGGGTTTGCCCCCGACACCTGGTCCTCAACGTTTACGGCGTGGACTACTAGGGTATCTAAGCCTATTTGCTCCCCACGCTTTCGTGACTGAGCGTCAGTCGCTGTCTAGCAAGCCGCCTTCGCCACCGGTGTTCTTCCACATATCTGCGCATTTCACCGCTACATGTGGAGTTCCGCTTGCCTCTCCAGCACTCTAGCCGTGCAGTTCCGGGGACGGACGATGGTTGAGCCACCGCATTTGACCCCCGGCTTGCACAGCCGCCTGCTCACTCTTTACGCCCAATAATTCCGGATAACGCTTGCAACCTACGTATTACCGCTGCTGCTGGCACGTAGTTAGCAGTTGCTTTCTAATTGACCGGTCAGACAGATGGCTTTCCACTCCACCTGCGTTTCCCAGTCGATCACAGCGCTTTACGACCCGAAGGCCTTCATCGCGCACGCGGCGTTGCTCGGTCAGGGTTTCCCCCATTGCCAAATACTCCCTACTGCTGCCTCCCGTAGGAGTCTGGGCCGTGTCTCAGTCCCAATGTGGCCGTTTAGCCTCTCAGCTCGGCTACGCATCCTCGCCTTGGTGGGCCTTTATCCCGCCAACTAGCTAATGCGACGCAGGTCCATCCCGTGGCGCGGCAGTTGCCGCCTTTGGCCAAGGGACCTTTCGGTCCCATGGCGTCATCCGGCATTAGCAGGCGTTTCCGCCTGGTATTCCGGTCCTCGGGGCAGGTTACCAACGTGTTACTCACCCGTACGCCACTCGTGCATTGCTGCACTCGTTCGACTTGCATGTATTAGGCACGCCGCCGGCGTTTATCCTGAGCCAGGATCGAACTCTCAATAAGTTATTATATTGAACTCGGCCTGGCAGCCGACTTTTGTGTTTATTTTTGTCTGTCCGGTATTACATCATCCGCTTGATCTTTATTAAATGATCTTGACGATTTTGTGATGCTATTTACTGGTCATCCTACTCAGTTTTCAAAGAGCGATTGTATTGCGCTGTTTTTCAAGCGCGAAAAATAGTTTATCACCCCGCTTATTCATTGTCAATAAAAAATTTGATTTTGTTTTGTTATTTCGTTATTTTGTCCTTCTTTGAGTATTCGAAAGAGAATACGAAAAGAAGACAAAATATAACAGATACAGATAATGCTTTTATCTCAGAATTGATAATTCATAATCTAACAAAGAAATTTCAACAGATAAGATAGTATTGATTTTATGCGAGCAAAAATAAACCAATTACTCATAAAGTATGCTCTAGTTAAAGATATAAGTGAAATGAGATCACTTTTAAGATATGAAATATGTTGATGAAAACATTTGGATATTCACCATTAATTGTGAATGTGGAGCTAGAATGCAAGTAAATCATAGTTAATCCTATTTATTATCCACGAATGGAATTCAAAATATGGATAAAATCGAACTCAAGTTAAAAACAAAAAACTAAAAATTACACAGTTTATGATAGAGTAAAAAATATGAAGAAGTAGTCAACATGAAATGTGTCATTTATAGATATAAGAAAGCAGTTGATGCTGATATAGCTTTTGAATGCTGAGAAATCAATGGTGGACCATTTTCAATATTTGGATGTCCAAATTGTGGGTGTGAAACATTGATACCATTGCAAGTTATTGAAGAAACAGAAAAAGCAGAAAAGAAAGAAATATGCATAATATATAATTTTTATCTTATTCAGGTTCATGACAAAAATTACAATTTCCTATGAATATAAAAAATGCTATCCAATAAAAAAGGATAGCATATATATAATTAAATTTTGCTCTATATTTTTTGGTGGAGCTGACGAGGATCGAACTCGCGACCTCCTCCATGCCA
>CAVEFV010000195.1:0-2094 GCA_963615025.1 Firmicutes bacterium CAG:95
TGAATTTCCAGAAATTTGACACGAAAACTCTTTAAAACTCAGGTCCCTTCCTTCTTCGGACGGCCAGGTTTTCGCTTTACTGGTGGGTGTGTTTTCTCCCATTCTTTCTGCTCTCTCAAGAGGGTTTTCTTGTTCTTCGAGCCAAGAGGCCTTCCTCTTTTCTTAGGTTCTTTCACCACCTTAGGAGTATTCTTCTTAGGCCTTCCTGGACCTTTCCTAACAAAGGGAAGAGGAAGAGTACGCTCCAGACTATTGTTGTTTTCCCTCTCATTGTAATCATCAACAACAGCTTCCAGCACACCGGTTTTTATCCCATACTTCTCCAGGAACAAAGCAGCTTTTCCGCTTTCCTTATGTGGGATGTAATACTGATTGTTGGTTCCGAGAATCATATGAATTTTGTTGAGTTCGGCAATGACTGTGCTGGTAGGCGTGTTGATCTCTTTGCATGTATTGATGAACTCTCGCCTGATTATTGTGGCTACAAAAAGAAGCATCATCTTGTTAAGGATGGCATTGTCACCACTGGTGCGGGTAACAGAAAAGCCGAGCTGACTCTTTATCGTTGAGTATATCTTTTCAGAGACATCTCTCATGTCATAGAGCTCATCAACCTTCTCAGGAGGAAGGTCATCGGAGGAAATGAGGACAGAGTAACCCTTGCTGTCGAGTTCTGTCTGCCACTCGGTCTTATTATATTCAAGGCCGGTAACGTTTCCGTTTTCATCCTTAAGGAGATTGAAGAACTTCTTTGTACCGTGAAGGAAGGTCAGCCCTTTTCCTTCCTTTATCTGGGAGAGAACAACACTGTATGTTTCCATGACATTCTCAATAAGCCGTAGTGCCCTTTCGGAGCCGTTTGCCGCATCAAAGAAGAGGTAGGCCCATCCTTCCTTTGTGCTATTAGAGAACAATTGTGTCTTATCCTTTATTCCGAATATTCCTCTGCGGTCTACAATATAGTCAACCTTCCACCGTATCTTATCTGCATACGTAGTAATCATATATGTGCCGGCCTTTGTAGAAGATGGTGCCATAATGATGTATGAACATCCCATCTCTTCAACCGCATTGATTACTCCGAGAGAGCAGAATCCTCTGTCGAGTATTACTCCCTTTACCTTTATACCACTGTCAATAAGTTTCTTCGCTATCGAGGTAAACTCCGTCTTGTCGACAATACTGCCGTAGTAGACATCATATGTAACCGGCATACCGTTTCTGCTGTCTACTGCATACATATATGACACTATGTCATTGTTGGTCTTGGTCTTCGAATGTCCCTGATTAGCAAGCGTTGCACTTTCCGATGAACACTCATTGTTTGAGCCGTCTACACAGAGCCAGACTTCCTCTAGTCCGTCTTCTTTACACTTCTCCAGCCATTTATCGAGAAATCTCTTTCTGTCGCTTCCTTCCATCTTGTGGAACAAATCCGAATACCATGAATCACTGTATGGCGTGTCAGCAAAGAGCGCCTGCTCTTCCATAAGAGAAGTATAGCTCATAGCTGAATTGCTCCTGTAAAGAATACAGTACATCGAGAAATCTATGAGTGCATTTGCCGTGTTCGGTCCGAAAGAGTCGAGAAGCACATCGTAGAGTTTTGTCTTCTTAAGAATTCCCAGTACAGCCGCATAAAGACCACAGTGAAGAAAATCTTTCTTGGCCTCCATCCTCTCCCCATAGTGTTCATTCCATAAGTCAGGATAGTAACGACGGAAGTTATCGTTTACATACATGGTTCCGTCCTTTGCTCTTTTCCCGATATTCCTTCTGTTGAAGTCGCCTCTTTTGTTTCTCGTATTCAACTGCACATAGACGACGTCGTTTGACTTGTTTACCTTTGCAAAATCAGGGATTGGAATCTCTCTTAAATCATAGTATGTACCGGCCATATGGTGCTCCAAAATATTATATTCTAAAACTGTGCTATTCGCACGAATTTATTGTACAATATTTTAGAATCCAAGTCAAGCCATAAAAAAGAGAACCAACTCCTTTTTATAAAAGAAATTGATTCTCATCAAATAATTCAGAAAAATAATGTCAGTTAAATAGTTTTCGTGTCAACACGGAAGAAATTCAGGTATA
>CAVEFV010000196.1:0-2046 GCA_963615025.1 Firmicutes bacterium CAG:95
AATGTGAACTTCCTGCAAATTATACCTCAAAGTTCGATGATCTTGAGAACTTCCTCGAATGATTTACCGCTTTTGTTGACTGCCTGAAGAAGAATCTCCGCCTGAATCTTCCTTTTCTCGTCCAAAAGCCCCCTCATAACGACAAGCGTTTCGTCGTATTCCTTCTTCAGTTTCTTCGCTTTCTCCTGTGTCCTTTTTATTCTTGTGTCAATCGCCTTCGTGCTTGGCCGTCTTGCCATCTTTATGCCTCCTTCTTCCTCAGAATCTCACCCAGAGTTTTAGATTCCTTCTTTACATCGTCCTCACTTATGCCGAAATAACTAAGGATGTCCTTCTGCTTTTTCGTGACAGGATGGTCAAGGCGGTAGATGTTGTCAAAATGCTTTGTAATCTCAATCTTGTCGAGTTCCTTCATGACAGCGGGAACCGTTGCATAGTTTGGTTTGTTCGAAAGATTGAGAGTTGCCTGGCTTATGTTTGTGTAAATTCTCGACCTGACGATGAGGGCCACAAACTCGATGAGTATCTTGGCATCCGTCTTCTCATCCGTGTAGGTTCTGAGTGTACTGTTACCCAGGTAGCTCTTGTCGCCTCTGAAAAGCTTCTCGCTCTCATCCCTGGATTTGTATCTCTCCAACGCCTCCGGAGCTTCCATCGCCTCGGATGTAACGATGACAATATAACCACAGTATCTGAGTTCTCTTTCTCTGACTCCGGGTTTTTCTTCGTAAAAGAGAAGCGTACCATCATTATCATAGGTAATATTGTATAAATCGTTGAAGGTACCGCTGAACACATACTTCTGTCCTATCTGCTTTTCAATGGCCTCGCTCATCCTGTTGAACTTGTCTTCTACCATCCTCTGAGCCTGTGCTGCCCTCGTTATCGAGTAGTAAATATGAATGTAACGAGTGCAGTCATTATCGAAGATCTTGCCTTTGATTGTTGTGCCGTAAACTTTGTAACTCTTTATGTAGCAGCTGCTTTTTGTTTCGAAAGCACCTTTTGTCTCGTCAACGGCTTTCTCGAGAACCTTCCTCTTCCCCTTGAGCATGATTATGAAGGCATAACCTTCTCTATCAAGAAGACGGAGGTTATCCTCCGAGAAATATCCTCTGTCGAGAATAAAGGCTACGCTTCTGTAGCCGTAAGCCTTTGCCTTCGCAATCATGAACTGAAGCTGTGACACATCAACTATGGAACCGCTGTACCGTTCATAGAAAAGCGGCTTGCTGTTGGTCTTGTCATAGGCGACGGCATAGTTGAATATCGGGAGATTCTTCTTGTCTTTCGCCTCCCCGAATTCTCCTATTGAAAGGTCTCCCGCCTGTGTGTTCTTGTTGGTTGCATCATAACTGATGTATATCTTTTCCCTGTGATCCATCTTCTCGTTCCACATTCTCAGAAAGGTAAATGATGCTTCTTCTCCCAGATCTGAAAGGAATGACGAAATCTTGCTGTCGGAGAATATCTTCATACCTTCAGTAAAGAGGGCATGATGGTACGCATAGTCGGGATAGTACTGAGCTGCGTTATCTTCCGTTACTATCGTATAGGCTATAAGGTCGAGAAAGAGGGCGCTGTCACCTGCTTTGTTCATTTTCCTTATAATCTCGTCAATCCCGAGGGAGGATATAATCTTCTTTATCACTACATACGGACCTATTCCCAGCGTGCTGCTGCGTCTTTCCTGGCTGGACTCCACAGGCCTCTCGTCCGAATCGGGGAATGCACGGTAGAAGTTCTGGTTGGGATGCATTTTCGTCTCGTCATCCGAGCACATTTTCCCTATGCACATCCTCTTCGGCGACGTGTACTTCCTGTCTTTGTCGTAACTTCTGCCACACTCATAGTAAATATAGAGGACCTCTTCCTTCTTTATCTTCACAATACGCTCTTTCGGGACTGTAACGGTGTAGTTGTAGTACATGTAAACCTCACTATTTAGGTATAATTATACCTCGAATTATAGCAAAAAGAACAATCCGTCGCAAGAGATTTTCTGAAAGAAGTTTGATTATTTTTAATTCGTGTAGAGAGTTATTA
>CAVEFV010000197.1:0-2004 GCA_963615025.1 Firmicutes bacterium CAG:95
CTTTTTTTTCGTGGAAGCATATAGACTCCTCAGTTTTCCTTGGCTGATGCATCTTCCGGGGACTTCAATTCCCATTGCTCTGAAAATCTGGAGCGCAATCTCGCTTTCACCACAGACCTGCCACACATTGGACTTGTAAAGATTCACTGCTCTGAATGAATTGAGTGTCTTCTGGATTGTTTTGGATGAGTACTTCCATTCCAGTTCCTTCTCCAGAAGTCTTTCAATGACAAGTGCTATAAAACAAATAAGGAAATGTGCCTTTATGCGGTCCTGTCTGGAGTGAAATACCGGTCTCAGATTGAGCATTCCGGTTTTTGTCACCTTGAAGGTTTCTTCAATTTTCTCAAGTCCGCCGTAGATGGCACGAATGTCCTTGATGGTGACAGGCTTGTTGAATACCAGAAAGCCGTCATTCCTGTAATAACAATGGTCGGGATCATAGTCCGGGTTCGGCTTCTCCCCCTCCTCAAGTCCGACGACATTAGTGATGATGATGTAATATCCATCAAGCTTTGCCTCTTCTTTGATGGCCTCTTCATCCAGAACTATTTCACAGCAGTCTGTTTCAACAGCCTCTCCGTTCTTCACCGGAACCTTCTTCAGGTATTTGTTCTTTCCGTAATTGGAGTCTTTATAGTCCTTTGATTTCTTCCCGGTGCACTCCATGGCATCTGCAATGACTTTCTTTCTCTGTTCCTTGGCCCGGTCATCATATTTCTTGCTCCAGATAAAAATCTGCCTCTCATTGTATTTGCCGGAATGCTTCTTGTCGTCTACATCCCCGTAACTGGACGGGGTTCGTACAGTCGTCCGCTCCTTGTACCTGTAGATAATCTCTCCCGTTTCCTTGTTTATTTCATCTTTATAGCCACTGTCATCAAGTGCGAATGCCACAGTTTCTTTATCACTTTTCCGTATCGACTGACTCAGGACATAGCCATTCTTATCATTCCGAACCTTCAGAATGTTGTAATAACTGAGCATTCCCTTGTCTGCAACAAGGATCTTCCTCCTGTCAGCGAAGTCTATTACATCTTTATCAAGAGCGTCCTGAAATGTGAGACTGTCGGCTGTATTGCCGCGGTACAGACCATATGTGATGGGAATCTGCATCTCATCCATAAACATCCCCATCTGTACAATAGGTTCCGGCCTGTGCTCCTTGCCCGGTCCTCTTGCCCTTAGTCCGTCTTCATCATCGTCAATATCTCTTTCAAAGTAATAATTCGTCACATCATAATAAAGGATGGTGTTCTTTCTGCCGTAACTCTTCTTTATCTGTTTATCTATATGTTTCAGGATGTCATTTCTCCAGGAAAGGATGTTATCCATGCATTTGTAGACACTGTCCTTTGCATAGTCCTTGCAGCTCCCGTCCGAAGAATCATTGTTCAGCTGGTCATAAAATCTCCCCCTGTCTCTCCATGTCGCTATCTTAGACTCAGGGCACAACAGTCTGGAATAAAGCAGATGCTGCAGTATCTGGTTGGCATTGTATTCTACATCCGTGTACTGGCGACGCATGTTGATGAGTTTGTCAAGACAAAGTTTGTGGTAGATGCGTGAGTATGCAGCATACCCGAGGTTGACAACACGGTTGTCTTCGTCCCTCAGCCTGGTGTCGAGCGGTATTGTCACCTGCACGGTCTTCTCACTTTTCTCACCAGCAAGCTTCTTCTTCCATGTCTCAAGCTTCTCCTGTACGTATGCTTCTATATTCTTGACGCCGCTGTCTTCAAGCTCTTTGCTGTTGAATTTCTCGACACAAGTGGATGTGTAGCTGTTCTTCTGTCCGGGAATACGGTTGGATTCAAAAATCTGATAGGTTGTACTGCCGTTCTTACGGGTGCTTGTCTTGAGAATATATGCCATTCCTTTGTCCTTTGTAATTATTTTATGATAAATAAGATAGTATGTCAACACGAAATCGTGCGAAATCAAATAAATATTATTGGATATGCCCAAAAAAAATCAGCTTTATAAGCTGTTAAAAGAAGTTAC